>JAGWXC010000003.1 GCA_018970045.1 Planctomycetota bacterium
GGCCATGGCCGGGCCGAGATCGCTGCCGCCAATGCCGATGTTGATGACATGGCGGATGCGCTTGCCCGTTGAGCCAAGCCACGCGCCGGTGCGCACGGCCGTGCTGAAGTGCGCCATGCGCCCGAGCGTGCCGTGCACGTCAGGCACCACATTGCACCCTTCGACCTCGATCGTCGCGGCGGCCGGTGCGCGCAGCGCGGTGTGCAGCACCGAGCGACCCTCGGTCCAGTTCAGGCGCGCGCCCGCGAGCATGGCTGCGAAGCGCTCCGGCACCTGACGTTCTCGAGCGAGCTCGAGCAAGAGGGCCATCGTCGTCGGCTGCATGAGCTGCTTGGACCAGTCGAGCGTCCATCCGGCGCCTGTGGCGGTGCAGCGTGCGGCGCGTCCGGGCTCAGCGGCGAACGCAGCGCGCAGGTCGAGAGGCTCGATGTGCTGACGATGTGCGAGGACGGCCTTCCACGATGCGCAGTCGCACAGTCGGCTGCGAAGCGGAAGGGAACAGGCATCGGTTGTCGCACGCGACATGGCCTGACTGTACCCCGGTCATGGCCAGCGCCGCGGGTACAGTTGATCCCATGAAGCAGACCGCCTTGCTCAATCTCCTTGGCCAGAGCCCCTGGCAGGACAACATCACCCGCCGCATGCTCGACGATGGCTCGCTCGCGCGCACGATCGACGAGCTCGGCATCACGGGCCTGACGAGCAACCCGACGATCTTCGAGAAGGCGATCGGGTCGGGTTCCGAGTACGACGCGCAGGTCAAGGCGTGCGCAGCACGCGGGCTCGATGCCGATGCAACCTTCTTCGAGCTTGCGCTCGAGGATCTCTGCCGAGCGTGCGATCTGTTCCTGCCGATCCATCGCCGTACCGGGGGTGTGGATGGCTGGGTGAGCCTCGAGGTGAGCCCGCTCCTGGCCAACGACACGCAAAGCACGGTCGAGGCGGCGGTGGCGCTGCACGCGCGGGCGGGTCGCCCGAATCTCTTCATCAAGGTGCCGGGCACGCCTGAGGGGCTGCCGGCGATCACCGAGCTCATCGCTCGTGGCATCCCGGTCAACGTGACGTTGCTCTTTGACGTGGCGCAGTACGAGGCCACGGTGCTGGCGTACATCAAGGGGCTGGAGCAGCGCGTGGCAGCGGGGCTGGCTCCGGACACCTGCAGCGTGGCAAGCGTCTTCATCAGTCGGTGGGACAAGGCCACGGCGAGCCTGCCCGAAGGCCTGCGCAACCGGGTCGGCATCGCGATGGGGCGAGCGTGCTACGACCGGTTCCTGGATCTCTTCTCGGGCGATCGGTTCGAGGCGCTGCGGGGCAAGGGCGCGCGGCCTCAGCGCCTGCTCTACGCGAGCACGGGCACGAAGGACCCGGCTCTGCCGAAGTCGTTCTATGTCGAGGCGCTCTGCAGCCCGGGCACGGTCAACACGATGCCTGAGGATGCTCTGCATGGCTTGGCCAATGCGGGCACACTCAAGGCATGCTTCGTGCCCGGTGATCCGGCGACCGCCGAGGTGTTGAAGGGAGCGATGGCGCACGGCATCGATCTCGCCAAGCTGGCCCATCAGCTCCAGACCGAAGGTCGCGATGCCTTCATCGCGAGTTGGCATGCGCTCCTCAAGAGCATCCAATCCAAGCGTGGATAAGCGCCAAAAGCGAAGCCGCCCCAGGCGAAGGCCCAGGGCGGGAATGCGGTTGAGAGGACTTGAACCTCCACGGGTTTTACCCCACTAGAACCTGAATCTAGCGCGTCTGCCAATTTCGCCACAACCGCAAGTGGGGCGACGAGTATAGCGATCCGATCACACGAAGGAAAGGCAGTTATCCGTGTGCGCTGAACCGCTGGCTCCACGGGACGCCGCGTGACGAAGCAGGCAGCCCCGCCCGGTGTGGCCGGACGGGGCTGCGTGGGGATGCGTGGTCAGCTCACTCGCTCTTGCTCTTCACGAGCGGCGCGTTGGGGTTGGCTGCGCGGAACGCCAGGACGCCCTTGCGGATCTCGATCACGAGGTCGCGGTTCTCGCGCAGGAACTGCTTGGATGCTTCGCGGCCCTGGCCGAGGCGAACATCCTTGAAGCTGAACCAAGCGCCGCTCTTCTCGACCACGTTGGCGTTGACGGCCAGATCGAGCAGGTCACCGACCCACGAGATGCCCTCGTCGAACATGATGTCGAACTCGGCTTCGCGGAAGGGGGGAGCGATCTTGTTCTTGACGATCTTGGTGCGCACGCGGTTGCCCACGTTGCGCTCGCCATCCTTGATGGCGCCGATGCGACGGATGTCGACGCGAACCGAGGAGTAGAACTTGAGCGCACGGCCGCCGGTGGTGGTTTCGGGGCTGCCGAACATGACGCCGATCTTTTCGCGCAACTGGTTGATGAAGATCACGATGGTCTCGCTCTTGGCGATGGCACCGGTGAGCTTGCGCAGAGCCTGGCTCATGAGGCGAGCCTGGAGGCCAACGTGGCTGTCGCCCATTTCGCCTTCGATTTCGGCGCGCGGGATGAGTGCGGCCACCGAGTCGACGACGATGACATCGACGGCGTTCGAGCGCACCAGCATTTCGCAGATCTCAAGCGCCTGTTCGCCGGTGTCGGGCTGCGACACGAGCATTTCATCCAGGTTCACGCCCAACTTCTTGGCCCATGACGGGTCGAGCGCGTGCTCGGCATCGATGAAGGCCGCCGTGCCACCCGTGCGCTGCGCGTTGGCGACGACGGTGAGGGCCAGCGTGGTCTTGCCGCTGGACTCGGGGCCGAACACCTCGATGATGCGGCCGCGCGGCAGGCCACGCCCGCCCAGCGCCAGGTCGAGGCTGAGCGCGCCGGTGGAGACCGCGGGGATGGGCGTGATGTTCTCGCCGTCGAGCTTCATGATCGAGCCCTTGCCGAAGGACTTTTCGATCTGGCCCATGGCCGCTTCGAGTGCCTTGAGCTTGCCCTTGGAATCGAGCCCGTTGGTGCGCGGATCACCCGCGGAGGCATCGGAGACGAACGGCTTGGGTTCGACGGTGCGGCTGCCGGCATCGCCAGCGGCCGGTGCCTTGCCTGCGGTGGGTGCGGTGACGGATACGGTGGACGGCTTGGCCATGCTGCTCCCCTGAGTGGTGCTGCCTTCGAGGCGCGCAGGCGAGGAGGCCGACGAGGCATCCGTGCCTGCTGCGGTTCGAGTTGTAACGGCTTTCGCCTGCTCTGGCGCGCGGGTTGCGGCGCGTGCGACGGTTTCGGCGGGCTTGCTGGCGGTGGTGGTCTTGCTGGCGGTTTGGGCTGCGGTGGGGGCTGACATGGTGAGTCCTTTCACGAGGTGGTCACGTTGGGTTGGGACGGGAGGTCCGATTCCGTTCGGTAGGTGTTAGGGTAGACCGAACACATGTTCGGTGTCAAGCGAACGGATCGAGGCGGGCAGTGTGACGCCCGGAGGAGCAACATCCGGGGAACCCGCGGAAAATTCGGTGGTGATTCCTGCCCTGATTCGCTCGCAGAGCGACCTGGGCTAAGGTAAGCCCATGCCGCTCCCCACGACCCTCGCTGCCTTGGTTCTCGGACAGTTGACGCCTTGGATCGGCCAACCGATCCCCAGTCCGATCGTTCGTGAGGATGTGGAACTCGCCCCCGCGCTTGCCCAAGCCGCTTCGGTCGTGCGCATCGACCTGCCGGCGTGGGCCGCCACGCGGGCCAACGAGCTGCAGCGCTGGCAGGGGGTGCCCATCGCGCCCGGTCGCAACGTCGACCTCACCCTGACCCGAGTGAACCCCTTCACCGACGATGCCACGATCGTCGATGCGCAAGGCGAGAAGACCGAAGCGGTGATCGACGCTCCGACCGTCGATTGCTTCATGGGTTCGGTCGACGGTGAACCGGGTTCACGCGCGTACATCGCCATCAGCGAGTTCGGTCACTACGGCTATGTGCTGGCGCAGGGCCGCACGTTCATCCTCTCGAGCGGTGACTTCGGCTCGAACCTGCCCACGCTCTTCTATGACCTCGGTGCACTGCCGCCTGGCCTCGTGCCCACACCGACCTTCACGTGCTCGGAACTCACGGTGCCCGGCGCCAAGCCGCCGGTGACCACGCCCGTCGATGGCTCGCTCGCGGGCTCGCCGTGCCGACAGGTGCGTATCGCCGTCGAGACCGATCACGAGTATCTGCAGTCGCTCTTCGGCGGCAGCACGACGGCGGCGACCGCCTACACCGCGGTCCTCATGGGCGCCGTGAACGAGCTCTACGTGACGGCGCTCAACACGCGCATCGGCGTGAACTACCTGCGCCTGTGGAGCACGCCGAACGATCCGTGGTCGGCGACCTCCACGGGTGCCGAACTTGGCGTCTTCCGTGACTACTGGGCGGCGAACATGGGCTCGCAGCCCCGCGAACTCGCCCACTTCCTCTCCGGGCGCGGACTCGGCGGCGGCGTGGCCTGGCTCAGCGTCGTCTGCAATCCTGATTACGGCTTCGGGCTCAGCGCCAACCTCGGTGGGTCCTTCCCGTATCCGATCATCAACAACTCGGATGCGAACTGGGACATCATGGTCGTGGCACACGAGATCGGCCACAACTTCGGCACCACGCACACGCACAACTTCAGCCCGCCGGTCGATGGCTGCGGCTCGAATCCGCAGGATTGCGCCGTCGCCGACCAGGATCTGGGCACCATCATGAGCTACTGCCACATCTGCCCGGGTGGCCTCGCCAACGTGCGCATGGAGTTCCACCCGGTCTGCATCACGGCCATGCATGGGCACCTCGATGGCAACGGCTGCGCGGAGGAAGGCTCGTCGCGCCCGCCGCAGACGATGATCGATGCGATCACGGCACTGCCAGGCCAGCCGGTGACCTTCGATCCGCTCGCCAACGACATCCCGATCAACTGCGAGGCGATTTCGCTGCGCTTCTATGCGCCGACCACCGCGCTCGGTGGTGTGGTTGAGCGCGTCGGCACGACCGGTTCGGTCCTGCGCTACACGGCACCAGCGGGCAGCGCCGGCAACGATGTGATTGCCTATGCGATCGAAGAGGCTTCGGGCGCCACCGCGACCGGTGAGATCCGCGTGCAGGTGAAGCCGGTGCGAGCCGCCACGCCGGTGCAGGGCGACGTGCCCGCGCTCCTGGTCGACTACTACAACCTGAGCGCGGCGCCGCCATCGGTGCTGCCTGACTTCACGCAGCTCACGCCGTATCGAAGTTTCTCGTCGGCCACCGTGAACTACGCGTCGACCGGCGGCAACTTCGCCGACAGCCAGCGCGCGGACACCGTCGGCGCGGTGTGGACCGGCTGGATCAACGTGCCGACCTCTGCGGACTGGACCCTCTTCATCGAGAGCGATGATGGTTCGCGGCTGTGGATTGGCGACCAGATGCTCATCGACAACGATGGCCTGCACGGGATGGTCGAGCGTTCAGGCACGATCGCGCTGGCTGCGGGCAAGCACCCCGTGCGCCTGGCCTTCTTCGAGAATGGCGGCGGTGCCGGCATGATCCTGCGGTGGCAGGGGCCGGGCGTGGCGAAGGCCGTGATCCCGGCGTCGGCGCTCACGCGCGGCGGCACCGTGAACCGCAGCGACATCAACCTGGATGGTCGTGTCGATGGTGGTGACCTCGGCCTCCTGCTCGCTGCGTGGGGCACGGCCAATGCCGCCGCCGACATCGACCAGAGCGGCACCGTGGACGGCGCCGACCTCGGCACGTTGCTGAGCGCGTGGACTGGTTGACTGGGAGCGTTCCCTCGCAGCGCGGCGCCGGCCCGCCCGGCTTCACCGCTGTGAGGGTTCATCCATGCGGATCACTGCGGATCACTGCGGATCACTGCGGATCACTGCGCTGCTTCAGGCGCTCGGTGCGAGCGCCATCGCGCACATGGCCATCACGCCCGTGGCGATCGCGTCGTCGTTGAAGTCAAAGTGTGGTGAGTGCAACGGGTGCACGGGTGCGCCCTCGCGGCATGTGCCGAGCACGATGTAGCACGCGGGCACGCGCAGGCCGTAGTAGCTGAAGTCCTCGGCTCCCATGACGGGCGCAGGCATCGTGCGGTTGTTCGCGCTGCCGACCGCGCGTGAGAGCTGGCGGCTGGCGAGCTCGGTGAGCGCCTCGTCGTTCACGGTCACGGGGTAGCCATCGCGAAACGCTACGGTCGCCGTGCAGCCGTGCGCGAGCGCGGTGTTCGTGGCCACGTGCTTGATGCGCTCCTTGACCTCGGTGCGGGTCGACTCGCGCAGGGTGCGCATGGTGCCCAGCAGGTCGACGCGTTCGGGCATGACGTTGCCGGCGGTACCGCCGTGGATCGAGCTGATGCCCACGACCGCGGCATCGAGCGGATCGAGCGTGCGCGCCACGATCTGCTGCAGCGCGACGACGATGGCACTCGCCGCCAGCACCGCATCGCGGCCGGTGTGCGGCATGGCGGCGTGCGAGCCCGTGCCGTGCACGGCGATCTTGACCTCATCGGCGCTCGCCATGACGGGCCCCGCGCGCAGCGCGACCGCGCCGGTCTCGAGCCATGGCCAGCAGTGCAGGCCCATGATGCGATCGACCGGCGGACCGAGCACCGATCCATCGAGCGCACCGCTCTCGATCATGTGGCGACCGCCGCCGCCGCCTTCCTCGGCCGGTTGGAAGACGAGCGTGATCGGATGCGGCAGCCGACCGTCGCGGCCCAGTGCAGCGAGCACGCGGGCGGCACCGATCAGGATCGTGGTGTGGCCGTCGTGCCCGCATGCATGCATGCGGCCCGGGATCGTGCTTGCCCACGCGGCGCCGGTCGCTTCCGTGATCGGCAGGGCATCCATGTCGGCGCGCAGGGCGGTGGCTCGATCGCCGGGTGCAGCAATGTGTGCCAGCACGCCGGTGCCGCGCGCCAGGCCGCCGCGGTGCTCGATGCCAGCGGCTGCGAGTTCACGCTGCACGACCTCGCTCGTGCGCTGCTCCTCGAACGCGGTCTCGGGGTGCGCGTGCAGGTCGCGACGCAGCGCGATGAGTGAAGGCAGTTCCTGGGCGATCAGCGCGCGCAGCCGTTCGGTCGTGGGCATGGGGCAAGCCTAGCGGGCGGCCGTGGCTCGAGCCACGAACGCACGCCTGGCATCACGCCGTGAGCATCTTGATGGCGATGCCCAGCAGCGTGAGGCCCACGATCGACTTGAGCCAGCGAGCATCGAGCCGTGCAGCGAGCATGCTGCAGACGATGGCCAGTGGCAGCGCGCCCACGAGCAGCAGGCCGAGCAGCGACCAATCGGTGCGCCCTTGCACGGCGAACGAGCCGCCCGCAACGAGCGCCACGGGAATCGCAAAGACCGTGTCGGTCGCCACCAGGCGGATCGGCGTCATGCGAAGGGGATAGAGCGCGCGCAGCAGCACCGCGCCAATGGCCCCCGCGCCGATCGAGGTGGCGGCGATCACGGAGCCGAGGAGCGCACCAGCGACGACCGTGAGCGCAGCCTGCGGCTTCTTGAAGCGCTCGGGATCAGCCAGACGCTTGGCGGTGCTCAGCCGTTGCACCACGTGGCCAAAGAGCATCGAGAGGCCCGAAACCAGGATCAGAGCGCCCATCGTGCGCACGACGAGGACCTTCTGGTCGGGCTCGACCTTGATCGCGAGCACCGAGCCCACCACGATGCAGGCCGGGATGCTGCCGAGCCAGAGCCGCCGCACGACCTGCATGTCGACGTGCTGGCCGCGGAAGTGGATGGTGCCCGCGGCGATCTTCACGACCGACGCGAAGAGCAGATCAGTGGCGATCGCCACGACCGGATCGATGCCAAAACCCAGCACCAGGATCGGCGTCATGATCGCGCCGCCGCCCACGCCCGTGAGCCCGACGAACGCGCCCACGAGAGCACCGGCAGCGACGACCAGCAGGGGATCAGGCACGCTGCGAGTGTAAGGGAATCGCCCCGGGCCTCACGCCTTCAGCGACTGCATGTCGATCACGAAGCGGTAGCGGACGTCCTGGCGCAGCATGCGCTCGTAGGCCTCGTTGATCTGGTCCATGCGAATGAGCTCGATGTCGCAGGCCACGCCGTGCTGGCCGCACCAGTCGAGCATCTCCTGCGTCTCGCGGATGCCGCCGATGCACGAGCCGGCGAGGTTGCGGCGAGGCAGGATCAGGCTGAAGGCCGCGATCTGCTGCGGATTGGGCGGCACGCCGACCATGCAGAGCGTGGCGTCGAGCTTGAGCATGGCCATGTAGGCATCGAGCGAGTGGTCGGCCGAGACCGTGTCGATGATCAGGTCGAAGCTCCCCGCATGGCGCGCCATCGCGGCCTCGTCGGTCGAGAGCACGACCTCGTGCGCACCCAGGCGCAGGCCGTCGTCGATCTTGCTGCGCGAGGTTGTGAAGAGCACCGTGTGCGCCCCGAGCGCGCGGGCGAACTTGACGCCCATGTGGCCCAGCCCGCCCAGGCCGATGATGCCGACCTTCTTGCCCGGACCGGCGCCCCAGTGGCGCAGCGGCGACCAGGTGGTGATCCCGGCGCAGAGCAGCGGTGCCGCCTTCGCAGGATCCAGCGTGGTCGGCACCTTGAGCGTGAACGCCTCGTCGACGACGACCTTCTCGGAGTAGCCACCGAAGGTCATGCCGCCTTGGTGCTTGTCTTCGCCGTTGTAGGTGAAGATGGCGCCGCCCATGCAGTACTGCTCGAGGCCCTTCGCGCAGTGCGCGCAGGTGCGGCAGCTGTCGACGAGGCAGCCCACCGACGCCAGGTCGCCGACCTTGAACCGCGTGACCGATGCACCCACGCGCGTGACCCGGCCGAGGATCTCGTGGCCGGGCACGACCGGGTACTGCGTGAAGCCCCATTCGTTGCGCGCGAAGTGCAGGTCGCTGTGACAGACGCCGCAGTAGAGGATGTCGATCTCGACATCGGTCGCGGTGGGCTCGCGCCGCGTGATCGCGTGCGGGGCCAGGGGCGTGATCGGGGACTGTGCTGCGTAGGCGCGGGTCGTCATGCGTGGATCCTCGTTGGAGTCGGGCAAGGGTAGCGGCGCCATGTGTGAGCAGGATGTCGATTGGGCCACATGCGCATCAACTGCGCAGCGGCGCGAGCCCGACGGCCTTGCGACCATCGTTCAGCATGCCGAAGGCGTGCTTGTGGTGGCGCACGAGCCGACTGAGCTGGCTCATCGTGATGCCGAGCACGCCCGCAGCGCCGGCCACGTCGTAGCGACGCGCGACGATCACATCGAGCGCTTCGGCCAGGAGCGCCGGATAGTCCTCGTGCTCGGGATTCACGCTCATCTTCTCGCCCTGGCGACGACGGCACCAGAGCTCGCTGCACTGGTGGCGGTCTCGGTTCGTGGGGGTGCGGCAGTGCACGGCGAGCTTCAGGCGAACGCGCCAGATCGCCATGCCCTTGTTCTGTCCCTGGCTGCGCCGCTCGGTGGCCTGGGCTTCGATGCCGGTGGCCGTGTGCTGCACCCAGCAGGCCGTGTCGACGCGATTGCGGTGCTGGCCGCCGGGCCCGCTCACGCGGCCGAACTCGACGGTGCACTGCTTGAGCAGCTCGGCTTCGTCCAGCGTGGCCGGGTGCGGAGCCTGCAGCATGGTCAGGCGGGGATCGACGTAGGGAATGCGGTAGCTCACGATGCCTTTCTCTGCGGTCCACGCGCGCCGCGTGCGATCCTGCTCATGGGTTCGGCGACGAAGCCGAGGTCGCCCGCGCCGCGTGGGGCCGGCATCAGCGCGGCAAGCCCGGCGATCATGGCGGCGTTGTCGATGCAGTGGGCCATGCTCGGCACGCGGCACTCAAGCCCGTTCGCGAGCGCCCAGGCCTCCAGCGCCGAGCGCAGCGATCGGTTGGCGCTCACGCCACCGCCCACGAGCAGCGTGCGTGGGCGATCCCCGGGTTGCGCGAGCGCTGCGTCGAGCCCTTCGATGATGCTGGCGACCGCGGCGTGCTGGAAGCTCGCGGCCAGGTCGCGCACACGCCCAGGCGTGAGCGGCGGTGCAGCGGGGGCGGGGCGGCGCGCCGTGCCAGGCACGCCACGCGCGGCGTAGAGCAGCGCGGTCTTCAATCCGCTGAAGGAAAATTGAACGCCGTCGCGGCGCAGGAAGGCACTCGGCAGCCGCACGGCGTTCGGATCGCCGCCTTCGGCCTCGCGCTCGATCCGCGGCCCGCCCGGGTAGCCCAACCCGAGCATCGCCGCCGCCTTGTCGAAGGCCTCGCCGATCGCATCGTCGATCGTCCAGCCGATCAGGACGGGCTCCGTCGGCCCATCCATGCGGAAGACGCTGGTGTGGCCGCCGCTGGCGACCAGGCCAAGCGCAGGCCAAGCAGGCATGGGCCGATCGAGCAGGCATGCGGCCAAGTGCGCGACCACGTGATCGACCGGAACGACCGGCTTGCCGAGCGACCAGGCCACGCCCTTGGCGGCGCTCACGCCCACGAGCAGGCTGCCGATCAGGCCGGGGCAGTGGGCTACACCCACGCGGTCGAGGTCGGACCAGCGGACCTTGGCATCCTGCAGCGCGCGCTCGAGCGTGGGCACGATGCAGGCAAGGTGGGCGCGGCTCGCGAGTTCAGGCACCACGCCGCCGTACGGTGCGTGCAGCGCTTCCTGGCTGGCGACCACGCTCGAGCGCACGTGCAGCACGCCTGCGGTGCACTCGACCACGCTGGCGGCGGTCTCGTCGCAACTGGTCTCGATGCCCAGGACAAGCATGGCATGGAGCCTACGGCATCGCGGCGCATCGCCCCTAGAATCGGCTCCGTGGAGCAAGGACTTCGTGACGACATCGACATCCGCCGTGAGCGCGCCATCGTGGCCAGCGTGCTTGCTCGCGAGGATGAGCACGATCCCGATCCCCTGGCCGAGTTGCGCGCGCTCGCCGACACCGCCGGCGTGCGCGTGGTCGGCGAGCTGACCCAGCGCCGCTCGAAGCCCGATCCGCACAGTTACCTCGGCAAGGGCAAGGTTGAGGCCCTCGCTGCAATGGTGCAGGAGCTGGGCGCCAAGGTGGTCCTGCTCGACAACGACCTTTCCCCGAGCCAGCTCCAGGCGCTCGAAGAGGCCGTGAAGTGCAAGGTGCTCGATCGGAGCGAGCTCGTGCTCGACATCTTCGCGGGCCGTGCGACCACGCGCGCCGCGCAGCTCCAGGTCGAGATCGCGCAGCTCGAATACACGGCACCGCGACTGCGCGCGATGTGGTCCCACCTGGGCCAGGTCACTGGCGGCGCACCCATGGGCGTGGGCACGCGCGGTCCCGGCGAGAAGCAGATCGAGATCGACCGTCGGCTCGTGCAGCGCCGGCTCTCGCAGCTCAAGCGCGAGCTCGCCGAGGTGCAGCTGCGCCGTACGCGCGAAGTCGCCAGCCGCCGCGCGGATCACTTCACGGTG
This sequence comes from Planctomycetota bacterium, assembly GCA_018970045.1. GTDB lineage: Bacteria > Planctomycetota > Phycisphaerae > Phycisphaerales > SM1A02 > SYIB01. Next base: position 11,319 of record JAGWXC010000003.1, read on the forward strand.
GGCATCGTGGGGTACACGAATGCCGGCAAGAGCAGCCTCTTCAACGCACTCACCGCCGGCGGGGCGTTCGCCAACGACCAACTCTTCGCCACGCTGCACACGCGCGTGGAATCCTGGCAGCTCGGTGGCGGTGAGTCCTGCCTGCTCAGCGACACCGTCGGTTTCATCCGGCGGCTGCCGCACCACCTCGTGGCGAGCTTTCGCAGCACGCTCGAGGATGCGATTGCCGCGCATGTGCTCCTGATCCTGCTCGATGCGGGCGATCCGCACGCCGAGCGCCAGCTCGGCACGGTCAACGAGGTGCTTGACGAGATCGGCGCGGGCGACCAGCCGCGGATCGTCGTGCTCAACAAGCTCGATCGTGTGGCGGAGCAGTGCGCGGAGTGGGATGCACTCAGCGATCGCGAGCGCGCTCGGCTGTCCGGGCCGGGCACGGCTGCCACGGAGGAAGGGTTCGACGGCGACGACGAGCCGTCCACGCGGCCGGGCACGAGCTGGGCCGAGTACGCCAAGGTGCACGGCGGCATCGCGGATCCGCGCGAACGCCTGGAGCGACTGCGGCGAGCGTGCCCGGGAGCGGTCGAAGTCAGTGCCCGCACGGGCGAAGGGCTCGATGCCCTGGCAGACGCCGTGCGCGCGCAGATGCTCGGGCCAGTGGTGACCGTGCGCATCCAGGTCCCACTCTCGGCCGGCAAGGCCGTGGACATGCTGGAGAAGCGGGGCCACGCGCGTGACCGTGACTACGGCGACGACGGCACCGTGACGCTCACGGCCGACCTGGCGCGCCGCCACGTCGAGGTACTCCTTGCGCAGGGTGTGAAGGCTGTGATCGACGGCGAGCCGGCGGCGATCGCGCTCAAGCGGCTCTGGCCTGCTGAGTCAGCCGGGCCCGCTGCCAGGATCCCGCTGCACGAGCGGTTGTTCGGCGCATAGATCCCGCACGAGCGCCGCTGCCGCGTCGGTCGACGCCTCGCGCAGCCACGCGCGGCCTGCGCGCGGCCAGGGCGCCATCCACGCAGCCATGCGGCAGGAAGGTTCGCGGCCTCGTGACCACAGGCCGTCGTCCGCCCGCCCGAAGGCCACGCGCTCGCCGCGCCTGGGGAATCGATCCCACCGTTCGATCGGCGTGCCCAGGAGCGCCCAGTCGATGGCCAACTCCTGTTCAGGCATCGCAGCGATGGCGACCAGGTTGCGCTCGCCCGGCATGAACTGCGCGCACGCCTTGCGCACGAGGCGATCGATGCGATCGCGCTGGTGCCCCGGGCGCTGCACGTCGCCGGGTGCGATCGCCACGTGGCCGCCCTCCCACGGCGAGAGCACGCTCATGCGGCCGAGCACGTCACCAGCCGCTGATCGAACGAGCAGCTCATCGCCGATCGAGGCACGGCGGAGGAAGTCCTGCGCGGCCTCGACGTCGGGAGCGGAGGCGAGGAGTGGCGCAAGGGCCTCGACGGAGACGACCACGCCGCGCGGCACGCGCTCCACGCCGCGCAGTGCTGCGACGAGCTCTTCCTGCACGGCGCGCCGCCGCTCGATCGGTGCAGGGTCGTGGAGTGGATCCGGTGCCAGCGACTTCACGTGCACCCAGAGCCGTGTGGGGCCGCGCGTGGCGACGAGGTCGCACGTGCGGCCGTCGTGCGTCGGCACGTGCAACTCCGTGGATGCACCGGCAGCGAGCGCGGCGGCGATCGCTTGGGCCTCGGCGAGCGCGCTCCACCATCCGGTCGTGGCGGGCCCGGCTCGCAGCATCGCGTGCATCGATTCGATGTGTCGCTGCGACGAGCGGCCTCGTACCGGCCCTTGGTCGCCCGACCCCGTGCCGAGCCAGGATTCGACTTGGGCAAGAAGGGCGTGGGGCGCTGATGCGGTCACCGCGCAGAGCCTATCGGCGCAGGCGTCTGGGTCGGCAGGGGACAAAGTTGCCCAAATCCCGGTCGTCGGGCGAAAGTCGCTCCCGGATGGGCCCGATGCATCCGGCGGAGGGAAGCACGATGGACCCAATGGAACTCATCCGCAGTGTGCCGCGACTGGGCGAACTGCTCGTGGCGCAGGGCGTGATGACCGAGCGCGAAGTGGAGCGAGTGCTCTCGCGCCAGCAGCAGGATGGTCGTCCCTTCGGCGCGCTTGCCGAGGAGATCTGCGGCGTCGATCCGTCGCTCATCGAGGCCGCCTGGATCGACCAGTACCGGCAGATCCAGGCCACCTCGCGCCGGACCCTTGCGACCGCCGAGCCCGAAGCGCTCGCGCTCGTCGACGCTCGCCAAGCATGGCAGTTCCGACTGCTCCCGCTCACCATCGATGACGAGGCCTTGGTCGCCGCCACCACGACCCAGCACATGGCGCGTGCGGCGCGCTTTGCCAGCGCGGTGCTCGGCCGGACCGTCATCTTCACCATCGTCGACAGTGAAGAGCTTGCCGGGGCGCTCGAGCGCCACTACCCCATGAACGCAGCGACGGGCATGGACGCGCGGACCGTGCGCGGCGGCGTGCACCTGGACCCCCTTGGCGGTCGCCCTGAACCGAGCAGTCGGTGAGGCGACCCAACAATGACGCGCGGCGCCCAGTGAACCTGGGCGCCGCGTCGTTGATGCCACCTCGCGGACTTGAACCGCGGACACCCGCATTTTCAATGCGGTGCTCTACCAACTGAGCTAAGGTGGCGGACCGAATTGGCCCCTGACCGGGCGGCCGATCACTGCACCGCGGCAATCAGGGGGAAGCGAAGGGTACGCGCTTCCTCGACGATGTCAAGCGTGTCAAGCGTGTCAAGCGTGTCAAGCGTGTCGAGCGCTCGCGCGGGCGCCGTTCGGCATGCCGGCACACACGCGCGTGCGTGCTGGACCTGCCCGAAGAGCAGATCGGCCAGCCAACGGGAGAGTGGGCGCCGCGGATCCCAGCCGTGCAGACCCAGTTCGCCGCGATCGGTTGCTGCCTGCAGATCGGACCAGAAGCGCTCGATCTGCAGGCCGCCGTCGCGCGATGGTGACCAGGTGTTCAGCGCCTCGCGCAGTCGCCACGTGTGCTGCAGGCGCAGTTCGCTCCATGCTTGCGGTGCGTGCCGCGTGCAGCCCACCACCAGCACGAGATCGAGCACCGACGCTCGGATCGTGTCGGCTTCGAAGACGCTGAAGCCTGCAGTGGGTTGCAGCGCGCGGACGTGGGCGACGCACGCGTCGATGCTGACGCCCATCGATGCCGCGAAGCGGCCCGCGTCACTGAAGAACGCGCGGCGAAGCGGGGTTTCCCAGCGCTTCATGCGCGCTGCACGAGACGGCTTCGTGCACGAGGTGCCGCGAGCACCGCGTGCGAACGACGTCGAGGATCCCCGTGATGATGATGTCCTGGCAGTGGAGGTGCGCGATGACGCGCGACGAGACGTCCTGGTCTGCATGGTCTTTCTCCGCGATCCGTGCGAGTGCAGGGCAGGGCCCGGCGCGCGGAGTCTACTTCGCGCGCGGCGCACGTCAACTGAAACGCTTGCGTTTCAAGGCTGCGCGTGCGTGCTGCCGAGCCAGCGCGGCTGCAGGTCCCGCAACGCACCGAAGTCGCGCCGCCAGGACTCGATCGTGTCGCGCCGTGCAGTCGCCACGAGCGCACTCGCCTGATCGTTGCCGAGCACGAGTGCATCGCCCAGGGGATCGATCAGCGCAGAACCACCGTCATACGAGAGGTTCGGATCGCGGCCCACCCGATTGCAGCAGGCGACGAAGGCTTGGTTCTCGATCGCGCGCGCACGCACGAGTGCGGCCCAGTGCGCATGCCGGCGCGCGGGCCAGTTCGCGCTGAGCGCGAAGAGCTCGGCGCCCGCAAGTGCGGCATGGCGCCACACTTCGGGGAAGCGGAGGTCGTAGCAGATGAATGGAGCGACCTTCCATCCCGCAACGTCCACGACCATCGGCCCCGAACCCGCCGCGTAATGCTCGGTCTCGGTGCCATACGAAAAGAGGAAGGTCTTTCGGTAGGTCGCCCGGAGCGTGCCATCAGGTCCGATCACGCAAGCAGCGTTGAACACCCGGCCAGCCTCGTTCAGTGCAAGTCCGGCTTGGAGCCAGACTTGATGGCGAGCGGCCAGTTCCTGCGCCCAAGGCAGGCCCGAGGGCTCGGCGGCTCGCTCGGCCCGCATGGTGAAGCCCACGTCACACAGCTCAGGCAGGATGACGAACGAACCGGGCTCGGCCGAATCGGCCACGAGCGAGGCGAAGGCGCGCTGGTTGGCGGGCTTGTCCTCCCATGTCAGGTCGTGCTGGAGCAGCACGATGCGGAGGTCGTTCGTGGGTGCTTGACCCATAATCGAGGAAGGGAGTCCGACGGGGCTTGAACCCGCGACACCCGGGATCACAACCCGGTGCTCTGCCAACTGAGCTACGGACTCCGCGAGTGGCGGGAGTCTAGCGCGCTCGCACGGTCGCTGCAACGGTCGGTGCGAGTGGGGCGGACCCGTTGAGCCGGGTACCATTGGCCACTTCCCGTGTGCCGGGATGAACCACCCATGACCACCACCCTTCAGGCCCGTCCGTCGTTTGGCTCCGCCACGATTCACTCCAATCTGACCGCACCGAGCCTCGTGGAGCAGGCCTTGGCCCGCGGCGAGGGCATCCTTGCGGCCAACGGTGCGCTGACCTGCGACACCGGCGAGCGCCGCGGCCGCAGCCCCAACGACAAGTTCCTCGAGGACACCGCTGGCATCCACGGCACCATCGACTGGGGCAAGGTCAACCAGCCGGTCACGCCGGCCCAGTTCGATGCCCTGCACGCCAAGGTCATGGCCTACATGTCGGCCAAGAAAGACCTCTACCGATTCGACGGCTACGCCGGCGCCGACCCGTCCTACCGCCTCAAGGTCAGCGTCTTCACCGAGGAAGCCTGGCACAGCCTCTTCGCCAAGACGCTGTTCATCAACGCACCCGAGAAGGAACTCACCGGGTTCGCGCAGGACTGGACGATCATCAACGCATGCAACCTGCGCATCGATGATCCCGCCGCGTACGGCCTGAAGACGCACTTGGGCATCGTGCAGAGCCTCGAGCGCCGCACGGTGCTGATCGTGGGCACGCGCTACGCGGGCGAGATCAAGAAGTCGATCTTCTATGCGATGAACTACGACCTGCCGGACATGGGCGTGTTCCCCATGCACTGCTCCTGCAACGTCGCGCGCAACGACCCGTCGAACGTGGCCCTCTTCTTCGGGCTCTCGGGAACGGGCAAGACCACGCTCTCGGCCGATCCCAACCGCGACCTCGTGGGCGACGACGAGCACGGCTGGAGCGACACGGGCGTCTTCAACATCGAGGGCGGCTGCTACGCCAAGTGCATCAAGCTCTCGAAGGAGGGCGAGCCCGAGATCTGGAACGCGATCCGCTTCGGCAGCGTGCTCGAGAACGTGGTGCTCGATCCCGCCACCCGCGTGCCCGACTACGACGACGCGTCGCTCACGGAGAACACGCGCGTCACCTATCCGCTCTCGTACATCGCCAACGCCAAGCTCCCAAGCGTGGCCGGACACCCGAAGAACGTCGTCTTCCTGACCGCCGACGCGTTCGGCGTGCTGCCGCCGGTCGCGAAGCTCACGCCCGAGCAGGCGCAGTACTACTTCCTCAACGGCTACACCTCGAAGCTCGCCGGCACCGAAGCCGGCGTCACCGAGCCGCAGCCGAACTTCAGCGCGTGCTTCGGCGGCCCGTTCATGCCGCGCCCGCCCATGGTCTACGCCCGGCTCCTGAGCGACCGCATCCGCAAGCACGGCTCGCACGTGTGGCTGCTCAACACCGGCTGGACCGGCGGCCCGTACGGCGTGGGCAGCCGCTTCAAGCTCTCGTACACGCGCGCGATGGTGACGGCGATCCTCGATGGCTCCCTGGCCAAGGTGCCGTGCGTGAAGCACCCGGTCTTCGGGCTCGAGATGCCCACCGCGGTGCCCGGCGTGCCGGCCGAGGTGCTGGACCCGCGCAACACGTGGAAGGACAAGGCCGCCTACGACGCCAAGGCCAAGGAACTCGCGCAGAAGTTCCGCGCGAACGACCAGAAGTTCGACATTGCTCCCGAGGTCCGCGCAGCAGGGCCGGTGGCCTGACGCATGGCCGTCGCGACCGTCACCTTCGATGACGTGAAGGCTGCGGCGGCGCGCATCGCCGGCGGCGTCGAGCGCACCCCGTGCCGGCGAAGCTCCACGCTCAGCGACCACTTTGGCGCCGAGATCTTCTGCAAGCTCGACTACCGCCAGGCGACCGGCTCCTTCAAGGAGCGCGGTGCACGCAACGCGCTGCTGCAGCTCGATGCCAGCCAGCGCGCCCGCGGCGTGATCGCGGCGAGCGCAGGCAATCATGCCCTGGCGCTGGCGTACCACGGGCGCGACCTGGGCATTCCCGTCACGGTCTGCATGCCGCGGTTCGCTCCGCTCATCAAGCAGGTGCGGTGCAAGGAACTGGGTGCGCGCGTGGTCGTCTACGGCGACAACATCGCCGAGGCCCGCGTGCGCGCCGACCAGCTCGTCGGCATGGAGGGCCTGGCGTACATCAACGGCTTCAACGATGCGTCGATCATCGCGGGCGCTGGGACGATGGCGCTGGAGGTCTTCGAGCAGGTCGAGCGGCTTGATGCCGTGATTGTGCCCATCGGTGGCGGAGGCCTGCTGGCGGGCGTCGGCCTGGTGGCGCGCGCAGTCTCTCCCCACACCAAGATCATCGGTGTCGAACCCTTCCGGGCTGCGAGCTTCCGTGCCGCGATGGATGCGGGTCATCCGGTGCGCGTGTCGATGGAGCCCACGCTGGCCGATGGCTTGGCGGTGCCCGAGGTCGGCGACTTGGCATTCTCAATCGCGCGCGACCACGTGGACGAGGTGATCGAGGTCGGCGAAGAAGCGATCTCACTCGCGATCCTGCGCCTGCTCGAGTGGGAGAAGGGCGTGGTCGAGGGCGCGGGGGCGGCGAGCCTTGCGGCGTTCATCGCCGGCCGCGTGCCGCAGCTCAAGGGCAAGCGCGTGGCGCTGATGCTGTGCGGCGGAAACATCGATCCCACCACGCTGGCGCGCGTCATCGAGCACGGGCTGGCCGTCGATGGCCGCATCGTGCAGTTCACGGCGATCATCAAGGACCGCCCGGGTGGGCTGGCCGAACTGGCGACCACGCTGGCCAATGCCGGCGCAAGCGTGACGCAGGTCAGCCACGACCGCGCGTTCGGCGGCCCCGACATCAGCAAGGTGCAGGTGCTCTGCCAAGTCGAGGTCCGTGGTCCCGAGCATGCGGAGCAGGTCTACGCGGCGCTTCGCGACTGCGGGATCACGGTGCTCGAGCGTTCGCGCATGGGCCTCTCGCGGTTCGGCGAGGACTGAGCGCGCATGCGCATCGCGCCGCTCCAGCTCGATCCGGTCGTGGGGGATGTGCAGGGCAACCTCGCGCGGATCGTCGCCGCGGCACGGACCGCCGCCGCGCAGGGCGCCGACCTCGCGGTCACGAGCGAACTCGCGATCTGCGGCTACCCGCCGCGCGATCTGGTTGAGCGCGAAGGATTCGTCGAGCGGTGCGAAGCCGCCATCGCCAGCCTCGCCGCACAGGCGCCGCTGCCGCTGCTGGTCGGTTCGCCCCGCCGCGTCGGCCGTCGCGTGCGCAACGCCGTGGCGTTCCTGCGCAGCGGTTGCATCGAGGCGTGGTACGACAAGCGGCTCCTGCCGACCTACGACGTCTTCGACGAATGGCGGCACTTCGAACCGGGTGCGGAACCGCTCGTCATCGAGCTGGCGGGCAAGCGCCTGGGCGTGCTGGTCTGCGAGGACCTCTGGCGTGCCGACGATGCGGTCGGTCCGGGCCGGTACGCCTGCGATCCCGTGGCGGAGTGCGCGGCACGCGGCGTGCACGCGATCGTCGCGCTGAGCGCGAGCCCCTTCCGGCTGGGCAAGCACGAGCGCCAGGCCGGCATCCTGCAGGCCGCTGCGGCGCGCATCGGGGGCACGGTGGTCAGCGTGAACCAGGTCGGTGCCAACGATGACCTGGTCTTCGACGGTGCGAGCGCGCTCGTTGGTGCGCACGGCACGATCGCCGAACTGCCGCGCTTCGCCGAGTCGGTCGAGGCGCTTGAGCTCGACGGGCCCGCGCGCGCAGTCGAACCGCGTGATGCCCAGCACGACACCTTTCGTGCGTTGGTCGCCGCGATCGAGGGCTACCTGCGCAAGACCGGGCACTCCCGGGCGCTCGTCGGCCTGTCCGGCGGCATCGACAGCGCCGTCGTGGCAGCGCTCTGCGTCCGCGCGCTCGGCTCGGCCAACGTGCGTGGCGTGATGATGCCCAGCCGTTTCAGCAGCGCCCATTCGCTGTCGGATGCCCGAGCGAGCGCCCAGGCGCTTGGCATGGCCGAACCCGACCTGCTGCCGATCGCCGATGCGCACGCACTGCTCGCGGGTTCGATCGGCACCGTGGAGGCCCTTGAGGGCCTTGCCGACGAGAACCTCCAGAGCCGCCTGCGCGGGCTCACCCTCATGGCGCTCTCGAACGCCACGGGCGCCATGGTGGTGAGCACGGGCAACAAGAGCGAACTCGCGGTCGGCTATGCCACGCTCTACGGCGACATGTGCGGCGGCATCGCGCCGATCGGCGACCTCACGAAGGGCCAGGTCTATGCGCTGGCGCGCTGGATGAACGATCATCACGTGCGCGCTGGATTCGCACGGCCACCCATCCCCAAAGGCAGCATCACGAAGCCCCCGAGCGCGGAACTCCGGCCGGACCAGCGCGACCAGGACACGCTGCCGCCCTACGACCAGCTCGATGCGATCGTGCACGGGTTCGTGGACCTCGAGCAGTCGCCGTCTTCGATCGCCCGCAGCACCGGGCTCGACGAGGTGATGGTGCGCCGGTGGTGCCTGGCGATCGATCGCGCGCAGTACAAGCGCGAGCAGGCGGGGGTGGTGCCCAAGATCAGCATGCGTGCCTTCGGTCCGGGCCGACGTCTGCCCCTCGCGATGCGGGAGTCCTGATGCCGATCCGCCTGCTCCCGCCTGAACTCGTCAACCAGATCGCCGCTGGTGAGGTGGTGGAGCGCCCGGCGAGCGTGGTGAAGGAGCTCGTCGAGAATGCGCTCGATGCTGGCGCGGCGCGCGTGAGCGTTGAGCTCGAGGGCGGCGGCGCCGATCTGATCCGCGTCAGCGACGACGGCGGCGGCATCGCACCCGATGAGTTGCTGCTGGCGGTCACCGCGCACGCCACGAGCAAGATCGCCAGCTTCGATGACCTCGAGGCGGTCGCGAGCTACGGTTTCCGCGGCGAGGCCCTGGCCAGCATCGGCAGCGTGGCGCAGCTGAGGATCACCAGCCGTCGTGCCGGCGATGGCCACGCGCACGCGATCGAGGTCGACGGCGGCCTGGTGAACGGGCCTCGTCCTGCTGCCGGTGCGCCGGGAACGGTCGTCGAGGTCCGTACGCTCTTCCGCAACGTGCCGGCGCGCCGGAAGTTCCTGCGCAGCCAGGCGGCGGAGACCGGTCGCGTGCACGATGCGATCGACAGCATCGCGCTCGGCGCGCCGGGCATCGGGTTCCGGCTGTCGAGCGACGGCCGCGCGATCCTGGACCTGCCGCCGCAGGATGAGCGCACGCGCTGCGTGCAGGTGCTCGGCGCAGGGCTCGCGCCCGAACTGCTCGACCTGTCGTTCGAGTTCGAGGCTCCCGAACTGCACGGGCCCATCCGCATCGGCGGCGTGGTGGGCACGCCTGCCGCGGCGAAGGCATCGGCCCGCAACCAGTGGCTGCTCATCAATGGGCGCCCGATCGAGGATCGTTCATTGCAGCACGCCGTGCGCGAGGCCTTCCGCGGCCTGATGGATCCTTCCGTGCATCCGGTGTATGCGCTCTTCATCGAGCTCGATCCACGGGGCGTCGACATGAATGTGCATCCGGCGAAGACCGAGGTTCGATTGCGGTTCCCGAGCCTCGTGCACCGGGCCATCCGCCGCGCAGTCGCGCAGGCCCTGGAGCATCGCGGGCTGGTCGTGCAGGACCGTGTCGCCGCCACGGACCACGCCGACCCCACCTTGCCGCTTCCGCTGGGCATGCCGCAGCGCACGATCGTGCACGCCGATGGCGGGATCGGCATGGTGGCACCGCTCGCACGCCCGCAGCAGGTCACCGCCGCGGAGCTCGATCCGGCGCCGTCTGACGATGCCCGGACCGTGGCCGTTCCGGCGCACGAGCCATGCGCACTCGATGCTTCGGCTCCCGTGCGGTTCATGCAGGTCGATCGGTCGTGGCTCGTGGTCGAGGAAGGTGATGGGCTGACCGTGATCGATCAGCATGCGCTGCACGAACGCGTGATGTTCGAGGACCTCAGGGCCCGCATCGAGCGCAGCCCGCTCGAGCGGCAGCGCCTGCTCGTGCCTGAGCTCGTCGACTGCGGGACAGGCGCCATCGAGCGCATCGAGGCGCTTGCGCCGATCCTCGAGCGTTTGGGGCTCGAATGCACGCCCGCGGGCGCGCGGACGATTGCCGTGCACAGCATGCCCAGCTTCCTGGTGGAGCGCGGGGTCGGTGCGCAGGACTTCCTCGTCTCGGTCGCCGCGAGCGACCTGCGCGCCGATGATCCGCGCGCCGCCGAGGCGGCGCTGGCCGAGGTGCTCGACCTGATGGCCTGCAAGGCCGCGGTCAAGGCCGGTGATCGATTGACGACCACGGAGATTGCGGCGTTGCTGGCGCGCCGCGCGACCATCGATCGCCCCGATCGATGCCCGCATGGTCGGCCCACGGCCTTCCGCCTGACGACGGCTGAGCTCGAGCGCCGCTTCGGGCGAGCGTGAACACGCGTGCGCCAGATCAGCGTTCCCGCGCAGCCGCCGCGTCGAGCACAGCCACGACCTGCAATCGACCACCGAAGACGAGTTCCCAGCCCCTCGGATAGAGGCGCATGGGGCTGATGAGCTTCAGGATTGGCGCGTGCACGCGCGAACAGAGCGCCCTCCACTCCTGCAGCGAGTGGTAGCGGTAGAGACAGGGCACGCCGTACGGCGCGTTGGCCGCCCAGTCCATGAGCGAGATCCGTGACTGCGCGAGCGGACCCTCGCGGGCATGGTCCTTCACCACGACCATGCGGCGTGCCACGCGCAGGCATTCCCGCAGCAGCGCCTCGTCGTCGGGTTCATGGTGCAGGACATCCGCAACCGTCACGACGTCGAACGACGCATCATCGAAGGGGAGCCTGCCGCCGTCGTAGGCGACGACCGGAATGGGCTCGCCGCCGCGCGCCACGCGCTCGACGCCCATGGGTGAGACACCCTTGGGACAGCGTGGATCGCGGACGAGGGCATCGAGCAGCGTGCCGTTGCCGCACCCGACGTCGAGGATCCGGTCGCCCGGCTGCACGAGGTTGATGAGCACGTCCACCAGGCGCCGCAGGCGCTCCGCGTAGATGCCGCGGTGCAGCGACTTCATGATCGATTTCAACGCCGTGCCTCCATGGCCTCAGTCCTCGATGATCTCGTGGAAGACGATCTGGCCTGTGGCCAGGCAGCGGCGCAGGTAGGGCTCGCAGGAGCCGCAGCCGGTGGTGCAGCCAAGTTCGTCGGCGAGCTGGTCGAGCGACAGCGAACGGTTCTTGGCCACCTCGAGTGCGTGCTCGAAGGTCACGTCGTGGCACACGCAGCGATCGATGCGCAGTTGTTGCTCAGGCATGGGGGCTCACCGGGGATCGTATGCGGCGTCATCCTCAGAAAGGAAGCCGTTGTCGGGATGGCCCATCACGTCGGCAAGGGCCTGCGGCGTCGAGAGCGCACCGGCGCAACTCGTGCAGGCACCGTGCACGGAGCCATCGAGCCGGGCCACGTGCGAACAGCCGAGATGTCGGAACGCCTGCGCTCCGGCACAGATCATCAGCAGGTCGCCCTCGATGGTGTTCATGGGTGCTCGCATGTACTTGTTGGTGCCGCCCGCCCAGCCGGCGTCGCCGAGGATGGCGGCCTGCGTGTTGCGGCACTGCGCGCTTGCCAGGCCCAGGCGAACGTTGGACCATCCATCGAGGATCGCGCCGCCCGGGCCGACCTGCGGAAAGCGGCCCTCGGCGCCGATGAAGGTCGTGTTGTAGTTGTAGCCCGTGAAGGGATCGCCGGCGGGATCGTTGCCGGTCCAGCTCGGGCACTGCTGCACGCGGCTCGGCGCATCAAGGTGGCGCGTGATCGAACCGGGCAGCGCCGCACGACCCGGCGCCGTGTCGAGGTCCCACGAGAGCGTGCGGATGCCGGCGCCGGACGTGGGTGCGAACATGAGCACCGCAGGGGCGAAGCGCTCCTTGTTGAGCGTGACGTACGCCTGCGATGCACTCGCGAGTTGACGGAGATTCGATTGGCACTCCGCGCTGCGGCCACCTTCGGCAAGGGTCGACAACGCGGGCAGCACGAGCCCGATCAGGATCACCACGATGCCGATCACCACGAGGACCTCGATGAGCGTGAAGGCACGCCTCATGACCAGGCCGCCAGCAGCGCGCCGAGGTCGCCGCCGTCGACGCTGCCGCTTCCATCGAGGTCCGCCCCCGGCTCGGTCGTGCCGAACGCACTGAGCAGGATCCCCAGGTCGGCGCCATCGATCGAGCCGTTGCCATCGAGGTCACCCGGCACGGCCAGGGGAGCCACGTCGCTGAAGCCATCGATCTCGGCGCTTTGCATCGCACCAGACGGAACGCGCACGCGCACGAAGCGGATCGACGACAGGCCGAGCGGAGCAAGATCGATGCCCGCGCCGCCGCCGGAGCCGTTGTACATCGCGCGCACCGCCGACCACTCCTGGCCGATCATCGACGCGACCGTGATCGACGGATCGATCGGCCGCGTGAAGTCCGTGGGTTCGAGCCCGGGCACCGTGGCGTACGGCGATGCATCGAGCCAGCCGCACGTTGGCGCGAAGCCGTCGGCGTCCGTTCCCGGAACGACCACCCAGGTCAGGCCGTCGTGGCTCACCGAGATCTGCCCACCTTCGGCGAAGAGGCCTGATGGCGTCCCCATCGGATACGCCGCGTCGCCGAAGAAGGCGTTGCCGAAGACGATGAGGTCCACGCCGAAGGGGTTGCGTGGGTCGTCGGTCACGTCGTGGTCGAACGACACCACGAGTTCGCCACCTGCGCCGATCGAGACCAGCTCGCTCGTCATGAAGGCAGGCTGAAACGGCGTGACGGCCTGTGGGAAGAACGGACCGCCCGTGAAGCGCGTGGGTTCGCCGAGGGCGGATGCAGCGATGGTGAAGCCGCCGGCGGGACTCGAGCCGGGCGAATACGTGATGACGCTCGAGGCGTAGGGTGATTGCGCACGCGCCAAGGTGGGCAGGGCGGCAAGCAGGACAACGATGACCAAACGATGCATGGAAACCTCCGCGGACTCGCGCCCTGGCCCCGGGATCGCGGGGGCACGCAGCGCTGGGTGTCGGCAGGTCTTCCGGCTTCGGGTCTTGGCTCGACCTTCCCGAGCCGCGGAGCCCAGTGGTCTTCGTTGAGCCAAGGTGCTGGCGTGTTGGGCCAGCCACCCGTTACGGCGGCGCGTCCGCGGTGGTGTTGCACCACGCTTCCCTCGCAGCGCACGGCGTGCTGCGATTGGCCGGACATCCGGCCAACGACCGACGTCCGAAGGTTACCGGGAACTCCGCGAGGCGTTTCTGCGAACGGTCGGGTGGGGCTTCGTTGCACTGCATCGCGATGCCCGATACCCTCCCCAAACTCGCCACGGCGCCTGCCGAGGCCACCCCACGACCACGGAGTCCGCGACGTGATCCAACCGCTCTCGACCGTTTCGTTGCTGCTTGCCCTTGGCCTCGTTCCTTCGGCCCTGGCGGCTCCCCTGACGGTGACGCTGCCCACGTCCGTGGTCGCTGCATCCATCGATGACCCGACCGACCCCGATGAGCCGTCGGAACCCGCCGCCGAGCCCGCGGACGAGCCGATGGATGAGCCCGCCGCCGAGCCAGCGGGCGACGCACCCTCAAGCGATGAGCCCATGGCCGATGACGCAGCGGCAACCGGGAGCGACGACGACGCAGCCGCGTCCGACGACGCAGGTGCCGAGGGTGCTGGTGCGACGGCCGAGCAGGCCCGCCTCCTGCAGGATGTCCTGCACTATGTGCTGGTGGCCAACATCGAACTGGCCGAGGCCAGCGCTGAGAAGTTGATGGAGTCGGGCATCTCCGATCAGGACCTTGCTCTGCTCGTGCAGGAGCAGAACCTGACGGAGCGCCTTGAGCGCGCCCTCGCCCGTAGCCGCAAGATGGGTGATGGCATCACCAAGGCGATGGCCACGCTGGAGACCCGCGTGGAGAACGGTCGTCGTGCACTGGCCCGCAATGGCCGCATGATCCAGTCTGCGGTCGACAATCTCGTCGGCTCCGGCCGCCAGCAGGTCTACGCCCGCGCCCGCCTCATGAGCGCCGGCGAGTTTGCCGTGCCCGCGCTGCTTCGTGCGGCGACTGGCATCGGCAACGACCAGCTCGCGCTGGCCGCGCAGCGCATGCTCACCCAGCTTGGCTCGGCAGCGGTGGCTCCGCTCGTGGCCGCGCTTCCGAACCTCGACGGCAGCAACCAGGTCCTCGTGTGCGAGATCCTCGGCACCATCGGTTCGCCGACGGCGGCCGCGGGCCTGCGCGCGCTCGAACTCGCCAAGGATGGTTCGCAGGAAGTGGCCTCGGCCGCTGGGCGCGCCTACACCGCCTGTGGCGGCAAGGGCGCATCGGTCTCGGCCGAGTACACCTCGCTCGCCCGCGCGCACTTCGATCGCCGCAGCGCGCTGCTGGCGCAGCCGTACGAGCCGAACAACTTTGCGTGGACGTGGGAAGGTGATGGGCTCATGCCGGTGGCCGTGCCCACCGAAGCCTTCCATGCCGTCATGGGCATGCAATCGGCACGTGCCGCGTTGCAGGCTGACTCGGGCAACGCGCAGGCGCTCGCGCTCTTCGTGGCGAACGACCTGCGCCGCGAAGCCGTCATGGGCGAATCACCTGATCCGGTCAGCGGCAATCGCGCCTACAGCGCGGCCTTCTTCGCGACCGCAGCCGGCGCAACGATTGGCCAGGATGTCCTGGCGCTTGCGCTCGGTGCCGATGACCTCGGCCTGGCGCGCACCGCGCTCATGCACCTGGGCGAGATCGCCGGCGAGCAGCGCCTGGCGCCGAGCGATGTCAGCGCGGCCTGCGAAGCACTGACCTACGGCGACCGCCGCGTGCGATTCGACGCGGCGCTGCTCTTCGGAGCCCTCGCGCCGACGAGCTCGTTCGCCTACGACTCGAGCGTGGTGCCCACTCTCGCGTCGATCCTGGCCGTCGGTGCCGACCCGCTCGCCGCCGTGATCGCGACCAGCAACGAAGACCGTGCGGCCCTGCAGCAGAAGCTCAGCGCCGCGGGATTCCGCGTGGTCGGTGGTGACTTCACGACCTTCGAGGAACTCGAGGCCGAACTTGGTTCGACGGCCGTCGACCTGCTCGTGGTGCAGATGATGGCTCCCGAGCGTGGCGGCCGTCGCCCGGCTGACGAGGCGGGCAGCCGCACCGATGTGAATGGCACCGCGCGCGCCGTGGCTGGCCTGCGCGCGAGCCGCACCATGGCCTCGGTCCCCGCACTCGTGAGCGTCGGTGCTGCCGAGAGCGGCCGCCTGCGTGCAGCGATGGGTCCCGACATGAACACGCAGCTGTTCGAGATCGGTGCGCCCGACGAGGCGTTCACGGCAGCCGTCACGAGCATCATGGGCTCGGTCGCAGGTGGCGCGATGACTGCCGAAGATGCCTCAGGCTACGCCACGGGGGCGCTTGCAGCGCTCCGTGCGATCGCCGCAAAGCCCGGCTGCGTGCTCGATGCCGGCGTGGCCGAGCCCCAGCTGCTCGATGCAATCGCGCGTTTCGAGGGGGAGTCGCGGTTGGACGTCGCCAGCACCGTGGCCATGCTGAAGTCGGCTCGCGCGCAGTGCGCGCTGGCTGACGCAGCCCTTGCCGCCAGCGGCGATGAGCAGGCCGCGCTCCTGCGTTCGCTGGCCGCCAGCGCCCGCATGGGCGGCAATCGCCTGCAGTCCCGCCATGTCGATGGCCTGCGAGCCCTGATCAGTTCGTCCAGCGGTGACACCGCGGTGGCGGCCGGCCAAGCATGGGGCGCCTTGGATCTTCCGGTTGCCGAAAGCGTCGGCCTGATTCTGAAGTAATCTCCCCGACCCCTCGCCGCCCTAGCTCAGTTGGTAGAGCGGAGCTTTCGTAAAGCTCAGGTCACGGGTTCGAGTCCCGTGGGTGGCTTCCAGATCAGCGGCCCGTCCCCTGTGGACGGGCCGTTGTCGTGAGTGGGCATCGCGCACGTCGTGCACGCATCGTGCGCGTGGTGCACGAACGGGCCTGTCACTCGCGCGACGGGGTCTCGATGCGTCCGAGCAGGAGCTCGAGCGTGGCGCACACCTGATCGACGTCGTCGTCGCTCATCGAGGTGTACATCGGCAGCGTGATCGTGCGGTCGGCGAGGCTCTCGGCGACCGGGCATTGACCCGGGTGCGTGCCGAGCGCCGCGCGCACGTGCGGCAGAAGATGGCACGCTGGGTAGTGGTTCGCCGCACCGATGTCGTGGCGGTGCAGGCCATCGACGATGGCATCGCGCTCCATCGCGCCGAACCGATCGGACAGGCGCACCCAGAAGAGTGGCCACGAGATCGTCCCGTGATCGGGGATCGACGGCACGATGAGGTCGGACACCGCGCAGAGCCGGCGCACGTAGCGGCGGGCGACCTCGGTGCGGCGCTCCAGGATGGAGTCGAGCCGATCGATCTGGCTGGCCCCGAGGGCGGCAAGCGGCTCGGCCAGGCGCGCGTCGTAGCCGAGGCAGGCGAACTGCATGATCATGCCGACGTCAGGCGACTGGTCGGGGAACGAACGCCGATCGGTGCGGCCCTGGTTGCGCATGGCGCGGCAGAGCATGGCCAGTCGATCGTCGTTGGTCACGATGGCTCCGCCTTCGCCCATGGCGATCGGCCGGTTGGGCCCGAAGCCCAGTGCGGTGATGCGTCCGAAGCGCCCGGCATTGTCCGGCCCCAGCGTGCTGCCGAACGCCTCGGCAGCGTTCTCGACCATGGGCAGCTCGGCTCGCGCACAGACGGCGATGAGGTCCTGCAGGCCGGCGATCGCGCCGAAGATGGGGACGCCGAGCACCGCCCGCGTGCGGGGCGTGAGCTTGGTCTCGGCTTCCGTGGCGCTCATGCAGAGCGTGCGATGGTCGGCGTCGACGAACACCGGCGTGGCGCCGACCGCGAGGACGGCGTTGGTGTTGGCCGGGAAGGCAAAGCTCGGCACCAGCACCTCGTCGCCGTCGCCGATGTCGAGCGCGCGAAGCGCGAGTTCAAGCGCCGTGGCGCCACTGGAGACGCCGATGGCGTGCGGCCGACGCGTGACGTGCGCGACCTTGCGCTCGAACTCGAGCAGTGCACGGCCCTGCGAGAGCCGCTCGCCATGGAGCGTGTCGATGACCGCGTCGAGGTCCGCCCGAACGAGGTCGGGCTTCGAGAGAGGGATGTTGCTCATGGTGTGGCCTTGAGGGATGCCTCGGTCATGGCCTTGATCGCGCGATCGGCCTGGCCCGAGCGCGACAGGAAGATCCATGCCGCCTGCGTCCTGAAGTTGATGCTGAGTTCGCTGCCGCCCGAGGCCGCCACGCCGACTTGGGCGAGGATCGCAGGGTCGACCGGATCGCTCGTGCGGGCGCGCGCCATGCACGCCATCGAGGCGGCGCTGCGACCGAGCTTCTCGCGCGCAGCGCACGCCAGTTCGGCGGCGCGTGCATCCTTCGATTGGTAGATCGCGTTGACGAGGAGTTCCGATCCATCGCGGTCATCGCCGGCGCTCACGAGTCGAGCGGCCATGCCGGCAGGATCGATCGCGGCCAGGCGCTGCCCCGCGTCGAGTGCCATCGATCGCAGAGGGATCGATGCATCGGCCTTGAGCCCTGCGTCGACGATCGCTTCGAGCGCAGGTCGTGCCGCGGCATCGGGCATCGATCGCGATCGCTGGAGCGCCGCCTCGGCCAGGAGCCGCTGCCCGGTGCCCGCCATGGCGGCCAGCCGTTCGCCCAGCGCCGATGCATCGTTTGATGCAGCCGCATCGATCGCATTGGCCAGTGCTTCCATGGAAGGATCCCCGTTGCGGATCATGGCGGCCCAACCGACGGGCGGGGCATCGATCGACACAAGCAATTGAAGTCCGGCACGAAGGAGCGCAACCTGCGAGCGGTCAGCGGTCGCCGCACGCCAGAGTGGCTCGGCCTGCGCGGGATCGAGCTTCAGGACCGTACCCATCACGAGCAGGCGAAGGTTGGCGGGAATGCCGTCGCCCGCTGCGAGCGCGGCCAGCTTCGGCGCGGTTGCCTTGAGCGTGTACGCCTCGGCCGCTCGCGCCACCTCCTGGATCGCGGCGGTGCGGTCGCCGCCCTGCAGCCCGGCCACGCGGCTGGCGAACTGGTCCCAGCCCTGGGCATCGCCGGCCTGGAGCATGAGCGCTGCGGCGAGACCCGCGACCGCCGGCCGCTCATCGGCCAGAAGCGGGCTGATCGAGGCCGTGTCGATCGACTCGCCGGCCTGGAGCAGCACGCTGGCCAGGACCGCGCGGTCAAGCGGTTCGATGTCGTCCCAATCCATGATCTCACGCGCTGCGGCAGGCGAGAGCAACTTGAGCCCGACCGCGGCGCGCATCGCCGCCAGGCGCGTGGGCGTGTCGGTGATCAAGCGCAGCGAGAGCGGCGTGACGCCGGCGGGGCTGGCCAGTTCGGCCTCGCCCAGCAGGCCGTCGATCGCAGCCGTCGGATCAGGTCGCTGCGCCAGCGTGTTGAAGAGCGGCGCGAGCCGAGGATCCTTCATCGATCGCAAGGCGAGCAGGGCATCGTGATGCGAACCATTGGCACGCGGGGCGATCGAACGCACCAAGGCATCCAGGCTCGCCTGGGTGTAATCGATCTGCTCGAACTGCACGAGGGCGGCAAGCGCCATCGGACCGACCACGCCCATCATGACCATGGCGGCCAGTGTAGGGGAAGCCCCGCGGGAGGGAGGCTCAGGAACGAGGCGCAGCCAGCACCGAGCGGCGCACGCGGGCCACCAGTTCATCCGCACCGGATGATCCATCGGCGGTCTCGATCGCGGCACGCTCCTCGACGAGCTTCTGCACGCGGCTGGCCGCTGCGTGAATCGTGCTGTGCGTGCTGCGGCCCATCGCCTTGGCGATCTCGGGGTAGCTGCGGGTGGTGAACTCCCGGGCAAGCAGGGCGATCACGCCGCGCGCCAGCACCGCGCGTCGGTGGCGGCTTGCGCCCAGGCACTCGGATCGCTCGACCCCGAGCGCCTCGCAGGTGGCGTCGATGATCGTGGGGATCCGCACGTTGGTCCTGCGCTCCCGTGCGGCGTCGGCGTCGAGCACTTGGGTGACCGAGGACTCGTTGATCGCCTCGCCCTGCAGGCGGCGGGTATCGAGGACCGAGACCGCCGCGAGCTTGGCCACGGCGCCTTCGATCTCGCGCACGCTGCCCACGCATCGGCTGGCCACGCAGTCGATCGCCGAATCGGTGAGCCGCAGCCCCCGGCGCTGGGCGAACCGACGGACGAGCGCGTTGCGCAGGTCGCGGTCGGGGGCATCGACCTTGGCCACGATGCCCGCGAGCAGTCGGCTCACGAGTGCCTTCGAGAGCCGAGCGATCTCGCGAGGATGCTCGTCGCTCACGATCGCCACCTTCGCGCCCATCAGCCCGACGGCATCGATCGTGTGCAGGAACTCGGCCTGCGTGGCGGTCTTGTCGGCGAGGAAGTGCACGTCGTCGATCGCGAGGAGGTCGCACTCGCGCACGCGCTGGCGGAAGGCCGAGACGGTGTTGGCGCGCAGCGCCGCGAGGAAGCCGTTGGTGAACTGTTCGCCGGTCAGGTATCGCACCCGCGTCGAGCCGGTCGACTGGCGGGCCGAGCAGAGCGCATGCAGGAGGTGGGTCTTGCCGACGCCGCACGGGCCGTGGAGCACGAGCAGGTTCACGCCCGGCAGCGTGCCGGCCGCGAACTGCCGGGCGCTCTCGAGGGCGATCCGGTTGCTAGGCGCCGCGACGAAGTCATCGAAGGTGCGCCACTCGCTGCCGGGACGGGTACGCCGCTCGCGCTCCGGGAGCGCCGATTCGATCGCGCGTTCCGGATCGCCACGCCGCGCACGCGCGCTCGAGGGCGTGGCCTGCTGCGGCGCGGCACGGATCGTGACCTTGGCGCCAGCGCCACTGCGCTCGCGCATCACCGACTCGAGCACGCCCCGGTAGTGACGCTCGATCCAGTCGCTGGCGAAGGTGGTGCGCACCGCGACGTCGAGCGAACCGCCTTCGACGGCAAGCTCCGACTGGCTCTCGAACCACATCCGGAAGGGAACGTCGCCGATGCGGTTGCGGATGGCTTCGCCAAGCGCCTCGCGCTCGATGGAGGAGCCGCGCGCGTCGAAGGAGCAGGAGGTCTGGGTGTCGTTCAAGCGCGGTGCTCGTGGCAAGGGGCGGCGGGACCCGGCAAGGACAGGGGACAGCACCGACGATGGGGGTCGTCGCTGCACGATCTCTCCGTGCCGAACACAATGTGGTGTGGACCTCGTCGTCCGTGCGAGCCGCCCACGAGAACCGGGCGTTGGTCATCCTGACCGGGCCGCACACTCTAGCCCATGTTCAGGACCTGCCAAGACGATCGTGGCGAGTTGGTGCGCATGCATCGACAAGCCGCGTGCACGTGCGCACTTGCGTGCCGAGGATTTCCTTGGGCATGCGCGCATGCACTCGCGTGCATGCAGTGTGGACAACTCGTCACCGCAGCGCGTGGATGAACGCGACGCGACGCATCGTCCTGTGGAATCCGGCGTTGTGATAGAGGTGCAGCGCCGGAGCGTTCGCTTCATCGCACGCCAGGTGCAGGCTGCGCACGCCGCGGTGCTCCAGTCGCCCGATCGAGTGTTGCAGGAGGGCAGGACCGATGCCTCGGCCGCGCGCCCAGTGCGCCACGCCGAAGTACACGAGCTCCGCGGCATCGGTGCCCGGCAGCGGCGCGCACATGCTCACGGCGGCAGGGCGTCCATCCAGCCAGACCATCGTCCAGAGGTCGGGATCGACCGCGTGGGTCGCCAGGTGGCCCTCGAGGGTCTCCTGCGGCGTTCGCATGCCGGCCAGGGCGGGGCAGTCGAGTGTGGCCTCGTAGGTTGCCTGCAGGAGCGCCGAGAGGGTGGCGTGGCCCTCATCGCTGTGAACGTCGCAGGCGGTGATCGATGCCCCGGCGGGCCAACTCGCCGCCACGCGGCCCCGTCGGGGCAGGGCGCGCTCGTAGTAGCCCAGCGTGGCGAGCCGGCGCATGCCGGCGGCTTCCAGAACACGAAGTTCTCGGCCGCGCGCGGGCTCGACCAGGGCCTGGGCCATGGCGCGGCCCAACCCGTGCGCGCTGGCCAGGGCTCGTGCGAGGAGCCGCCCCAGCGCGGGGATCGCGGCATCGGACGAACCGCGCGTGAGCAGGGCGTGCAGCGTGTTGCCAGCTTGTGGGGCCAGCAGCGCCGTAGCACCGATGCAGCCGTCTGGGTCGGCGACGCACCAGGCGTGTTCGAAGAACGTTGGGTCGGCCCTGGCGTCGCGAATCAGGCGCCGAAGGACGGCCGGGTCGGGTCCAGCCAGGCGGCGGAGCGCCTCTGCCCGCTGGGAGACCGCGGGCTGGAACGGCTCACCCCAGTCAGGGGCGTGGCCAAAGAGCCCAGTTCGGTCAAGGAGCGACACGTCGAAAGCGTATCGGAGCAAGGGGGCGTGGGCGAGGATCGGTACACTTCGGCGATGCTGATTCGCCCGCTGGCCATCGCGCTCCTTGCTGCTTCGTCGCTCGCCGCCCTGCCGTGGTCCGCCTCGCAGCCCGCTGTCGCTGCGGTGCTGGGCGAACAGTGGAAGCTCGACGTTCGGCCGAAGGGCCTGCGCCTCTGGGTCGATCCGCAGGATGGCAAGGGCTACTGGTACTTCGTCTATGACGTGGTGAACCAGACCAAGCAAACGCTGCTGTGGTCGCCCAAGATCCAGCTGCTGGACGGCGAGGGGCGCCTCATGCGTGGTGGCAACGATGTGCCGCCCCAGGTGCGCAAGGCGATGTGCGCCTCGATGGCCGAAGAGGGCGTCGAGGACCAGTTCGCCGTGATGGACGACCTGCTGCCCGGCGAAGACAACGGCCGCACCGGCATGGTGGCCTGGCTGGCCGAAGGCACCGACGGCACCGAATTGACCGTGTTCATCGCGGGCGCTTCGAGCGAGACCGAGCAGAAAGTGCACCCCAAGACCGGTGAGAAGGTGACCCTTCGCGAAAATCTCCAGCTCGACTACGCGGTCCCTGGTGATCCGAAGGGGCGTCGTACGGAGCCTGCGATCCTCAAGAATCGCGAATGGGTCATGCGCTGAGGTGCCCCAATCGCGGCGGCAGTGCTCGCGCGCATCGTCGAACGGGCTGTCATGGCCCTGATAATCACGGATCGCCATCGAGGTTGGCGCTTCACAAGAGCCTCGGTTGCCCCTACACTCCGCGACTCGCTCTCGAAAGGACTTTTCGTCATGGCACACAAGAAGGGCCAGGGCTCGACCCAAAACGGCCGCGACTCGAATCCGCAGTTCCTCGGCATCAAGCTCTATGGCGGCCAGGACGCAAAGGCTGGTTCCATCATCGTCCGCCAGCGCGGCACGAAGTGGAAGGCCGGCTTCATGACCTATCTGTCGGCCGATGACTCGGTCATGGCCAAGGTGCCCGGCACCGTGCGGTTCCGCGGCCGGATGGTCGACGTGATCCCCGCCGACCCCAGCCTGCCCCGGCTGGCCATGGACACCAAGTGAATCGAACTCATCGTGACGGGCGCAGCCACCACGCTGCGCCCGTTTCGTTTTTGCCCTCGGCGTGCGCGCCGTGCGCGTGGACTCATCATGTCGTGCCCAACCGCACGCGTGGCCAGGAGCGCTGAACGATGTTCGTCGATCGTGCCGTCATCCATGTGCGCAGCGGCAAGGGCGGCGACGGCTGCGCCCACCTGCTGCAGCTGAAGGGCAACCCCAAGGGCGGCCCCGATGGCGGCGACGGCGGCAAGGGCGGCGATGTGGTCGTCGTGGGCGATCCGCACCTCGACACGCTGGTCGAGTTTGCCTACAAGCCGCACTGGTTCGCGAAGGATGGCGAGAACGGCCAGAAGAAGAAGTGCCACGGGTGCGATGGCAGCGACATCGAGATCCGCCTGCCGCTGGGCGCGCAGGTGATCGATCCTGAGTCGGGCGACATCGTGGCCGAGATCCTCGAGCCCGGCCAGCGCGTGGTGATCGCCGCCGGCGGTCGCGGCGGATTGGGCAACGACCATTTCAAGAGCGCCGTGCACCAGACGCCGCTCGAACGCACGCTCGGTGAGCCGTCGATCGACAAGACCTTCGAGGTCGAGCTCAAGCTCATCGCCGACGTTGGTTTCGTGGGCCTGCCCAACGCAGGCAAGAGCACGCTGCTCAAGGCGAGCACGCGCGCGAATCCCAAGGTGGCGGACTACCCGTTCACCACGCTCGGGCCGCAACTGGGGATCCTCGATCTCGGTGACGAGCGGCGGCTCGTGCTTGCCGACCTGCCGGGCCTGATCGAGGGCGCGGCGGAGGGCGCCGGGCTGGGCCACGACTTCCTGCGGCACGTGGAGCGCACGCGGTGCATCCTGCACGTCGTCGATGCACTGCCGGTCGATGGCAGCGATCCGGTCGAGTCCTACCGAACGATCCGCCGGGAGCTCGCGGAGTTCAGTGACGAGCTCGCGCGCAAGCCCGAGCTCGTGGTGCTGAACAAGATCGACCTGCTGCCTGCCGAGGATCGAGCGGAGCTCCTGGCCGACGTGCTCGAGCGCTTCGCCAAGCGCGGCGTGAAGCCGATGATGATGAGCGGCGCGACGGGCGAGGGTGTGCGCGAGGTCATGCTCGCGGTCTGGCGCATGGCTGAGTCGGCGCGCGCGCGGGGGTGAGCCGGGACCTCACTCCGCCGGTCGCGGCACCACGGTCCCCGGTGCGGAGAGCGCTCGCACGAATCGGTGCGCGCGCAGCAGCCGAACCGCACGGTGGATGTCGGCGGCCAGTGGCGCGATGAACTGCATCGGCTCGTTCGTGATCGGGTGGCGGAACCCGAGCATGGTCGCGTGGAGCGCCTGACGGCACAGGAAGGGCTCCGTGGACGAGCCGCCGAAATCGGCCTCGCTTGAATGCTTGCCGCCGTAGAGATCATCGCCCACGATCGGGTAGCCGATGTGCGACAAGTGCACGCGGATCTGGTGCGTGCGGCCGGTCAGCAGCTCGAGCTCGACGAGCGATGCGCCCTCGTACTCCTCGATGACCCGGTAGACGGTGCGCGACGGCTTGCCGGTCTCGTCGTGGCGGACGGCGTACTTCTCCTTGATCGTCGGGTGCTTGCCCAGCGGCAAGTCGATCAGGTCGGCCTCGGGCTCCATGCGGCCGTGCACCAGCGCCAGATAGCGCTTGCTCGTCTGGCGGTGCTCGAACTGCTTGGCCAGGCGCCAGTGCGAGGTGTCGCTCTTGGCCACGACCATCACGCCGCTGGTGAGCTTGTCGAGCCGGTGGACCACGCCGGGGCGCGCGATGTCCTTGCCGACGCTGGAGAGCTGTCCCCCCGAGCGATGGCGGAAGTGCCACGCCAGCGCATTGATGAGCGTGCCGGTCTTGTGGCTGCGCGCTGGGTGCACGATCAGGCCGGGCTGCTTGTTCACGACGATGAGTTCGTCATCCTCGTACAGCACGTCGACCGGGATGTCCTCGGCCGGGATCTCGCTCGAGGGCGGCGGTGGCAGCATGGCCACCACGCGGTCACCCTTGCGCAACTTCGTGCTGGCCTTGGGGATCCGGCCGTTGACGGTCACGGCCTCTTCGTCGATGAGTCGCTGCAGTTGCGTGCGCGAGAGGAACGGCACGCGATCGACGAGGTAGCGGTCGAGCCGCTTCTCGAGATCGCGCGTGAGCTCGAAGGTCACGCTGACGGGGTTGTCGTCGTCGAACTCACCGCTGGACTCGTACAGCGCAAAGAGCGCCTCGCGATCGACCTGGCCACCGGGGGCGATGAGCTGCACGGCACCGCCCGGGCCCGACACGATCGAGTCGTCATCGGGAACGCTGGTTGGGCTGGACATGGCGAGGCGTGCGTTGGAGCGGCGCGCCGGGCAGCTGCCGGATCAGGGCGTGGCAGCGGGTGCTGCCGCGGGGGCCGGAGCCGCGGGGGCCGGAGCGGCGGGGGCGGCCGGCGCGGCCGGAGCCGTTGCAGGTGCATCGGTGGCTGGAGCGACCGGTGCGGTGGCGGGGGCGTCGGTGGCCGGCGCCGTGGCGGGGACATCAACCGCCGGGGCGGGTGCGGCCGGCGGAGCGGGCGGTTCGGGGATGAACACCGGCGTCTCGAGCGAAGCGAGCGACTCGATGCGAGCCTTGGCCTGAGCAGCGAGCTGCGGGTAGGCATCCTTCGCCAGCGCGGCGGCCTGCTCGTAACGCTCCTTGGCGAGCGCGAGCTTGCCTTCGCTCTCCGCGACGGTGGCGCGACCAAAGGCCGCCGGAATCGCGAAGACGAGATTCGTCGTGGGTGAGGTCGCCGCCGTCACGACCTGCGCGTACAGCTCATCGGCCTTGCCGAGGTACTCGGTGCGCAGTTCCGGCGTGACGGCCTTGTCAGCGTCCTCGGGCTTGCGGTCCCAGCGCACGCCGGTCTGCAGGCAGGTCATGTAGGTGTCTGCGGCGGTGAGCAGGGCCATCATCCGCACGCCAGGCTCGCCTTCGTTGCGGCTGGCGATCTCGACCATGGCGGGCGGGATGCTCGCGCCGGCGAGTTCTTCCCACGCCAGCGCGACGGCGTTGGCCTGCTTCTGCGTCCACCAGTTCCAGCCCATGAACGCGCACAGCACCACCAGCACGCCCAGCAGCCAGTTGGGGCCGCTGGTCTTGAGCCACTGCACGAAGTCTTCGTTCAGGCGACCTTCCGCCAGATCGGTCTGCTGCATCTGCGCGAGACGCTTGCGATCGGAGACATCCCCGGCGGGTCGTTTCTGGTCTGCCATAAGGGCGGGAAGTGTAGCATCGGCCGAGCCCAAACGGGCTCCGCACCATGCGTTACCGACTCCTCGTCACCGACCTCGATGGCACGCTCCTGGACCGTCGTGGGCGCGTGAGCGAGGGCAATCGCCTGGCCATCCGCAAGGCCCGGGACGCGGGGTTGGAGATCGTCGTCGCCACCGGCCGGAGCTGGATGGAAGCTCGTGCGGTGGTCGAGGAGGCCGGGATCGAGGGACTGTGCATCGCGGTCGGGGGCGCGAGCCTGCACCGAGCGACCGACGGAGGCGTGGAGCACACGTTCGACATGTGCCCGCAGGCAGCGCAGGACTGCAC
Source organism: Planctomycetota bacterium (assembly GCA_018970045.1). Taxonomy (GTDB): domain Bacteria; phylum Planctomycetota; class Phycisphaerae; order Phycisphaerales; family SM1A02; genus SYIB01. The sequence goes on from JAGWXC010000003.1 coordinate 37,694, forward strand.
TCGCATCATCAGCGAACACGGCCATGTGGCGCACGTCTTCCGCGATGCATCGCGTGCCGGCCACGACTACCTGCTCGTCGGCAGCCACGACCTGCACCCGGTGAGCGATTGGTGGTTCAAGGAGTTCCCGGTGGCGGTGGAGCGCATCGCCTGCCCGACCTACTGGCAGCCGCACGCTCACGCCCATGCGGTGCTGCGCACGGGCACGGTCGCCAGCGCTCGCGAGCTTCCGGCGCTGGTCGATCGACTGCGTGAGTGCGTGGGTGATGCGGTCACGATGCAGCACTGGGGCGCCGTGACGCAGGACATGTCGATCGGCACGCAGACGCACGTGCTGGAGATCTTCGCGGCTGGCGTCGACAAGTGGACGATGATCGAGCACGTGTGCGGCTTGCGTGGCGTGGGCACCGACCAAGTGGCGACCGTCGGCGATGGCATGAACGATCTCGGCATGCTCCGCGCCGCAGCACTGGGCATCTCGATGGAGAATGCGCACGAGCATGCGCATGCCGCGGCGAACGTGCGTGTGGGCCATCATGATCGCGACGGCTTCGCGGAAGCGGTCGAACTCGTGCTTGGGCATCGATAGGATTCACGCGTGATCGGCCGCGAGCACGACCCCCGTGATGCGTGGACACCGCCCCTGGCGCGCACCGACGGGGATGCGTTGCTCTCGGCGCCCGAGGCGCTCCTGAAGGGCGCGCTCGAATCGACCGTGCCGGCGGTGGCGGTCTTCGGCCCGCGGCGACCGCCGTTCGAGCCGCTCTTCCGCATGGCCGCAGACCCGGCTGCGCAGGCAGCCTTGGATCGCAATGGTCTGCGGCTCGAGGCTTCGGTGGATGCGGTGCGGAGCATCAGCCTGGCGGCGATCGAGTCCGCCGCCGGACGCGGCGCGATCGCGCTCCTGCCCAACGACCAGCTCGATCGCGGCATGGGTGCGCTTGAGCGTCTGGCACGTGCGTGCGCCGGTCCGGTCGCGCTCGTGCTGGAGGACAATCCGCACCTTTCGCCGGCCACGTGCCCGCGCCGCATCTGCTGGCGCCTGCGCATGCCGACGCTCGAGCCATGGGATCTCGAGAGCCTGCGCCGCAGCGTCGGCCTGGCGCTGCGCATGTCGAGCGCTGCAGGCATCCCGGTGGGCATCGTGGTGCACAACACCATGCTGCGATCGTGGGCAACGCTGGCGATGCGGCCCAATCGCGTGGTCACGATGCTCGATGCGGTCGAGCCCGAGGCGCTGGTCGTGGATGGTCGCGATCCGCTGCGCGACCTCCGGCGCGATGAGTTCAATCACGCCTGGTTCATGCCCAGCCCTGGTGAGCGCGAGCGTTACGGCATCATCGCGATCGGTCCGTGCGTGCATGCCACGCTGCACATGCTCGATGCCACGGGGTTCACCGGCCGCGTGCCGGTCTTCCGACTCGGGGCCAGCGCGCCGATCGATGAGAGCGCGCTCGAACGGTTCCTCGAGCGTTGCGAGCATGCCATCGTGGTGGAGCCACGCCCCGGCAGCACGGCACCGCGCGTGGTCGGCCTGGCACAACGGATCCGTCGCGCGCACGGCCACGCCGCGCAGGTCTGGTGGACGGAGCTTCCGCCGATCGAGGGGCATGCGAGGGTGAGGCTCGAACCCAACGAAGGCACGCGAAGCTCCACGCTCGTGCGCAAGATGATTCACCTGCTGGATGAGCTCCGTCCGAGCAAG
>JAGWXC010000116.1 GCA_018970045.1 Planctomycetota bacterium
TCGGCATCCGAGGTGCCCCATGTCGAACATCGAAGACCGAATCAGCCAGCTCGAAGCCACCGTCGCGCGCCAGCGCACGACCATGAACATCCTCACGCTGCTCGCGATCGGGGCGTGCGTCGTGGCGTACATCGCCTCCAATCGCGATGAACTCCGGGTGCGCAAGCTCGAGATCGTCGATGGCAACGGCATGGAGCGCTTCGTCGCCTACGCCGCCGACGACGGCGTTGCGTCGACGGAGTGGTACGACGCCGATGGGTCCCTGCGCCTCGATGCCTTCACCACCGGCGACGGCGACGCCGCGATGCAGTGGAGTGATGCGTTCGGCGGGATCCGCCTCGACGTCTTCACGCTCGCCAGCGGCCAGTCGAGCATGCAGTTCTTCGACCAGGACCAGTATCGACGCGTCGACATGGGAACGCTCGAGAACGGCCAGGCCAGCCTGCAATTCTTCGATCGCACCGGCCGCCGCCGGCTCGATGCGTTCACGCTCCCGTCCGGCCAGGCGAGCCTGCAGCTCTTTGACGTCGACGAGGCGCGTCGCGTCGATCTGTCCACGCTGCGTGACGGCCAGGCGAGCTTCAAGATCGCCGATCGCGCAGGGCAGGATCGCCTCGATGCCTTCGTCCTCGGCGACGGCAACGCCAGCCTCAAGTGGATCGATGCCGGCGGCCGCGAGCGCATGGATGGCTTCACCACGCCCGATGGCCAGGCCAGCATGCAGTGGTTCGACGACCGCGAGCGCCGCCGCATGGACATCTTCACGCTGGCCGACGGCCAGGCGAGCCTGCAGTGGCTCGACACCGCCGGCAACCTCCGCATGGATGCGTTCACGCTCTCCGACGGTGGTGCCAGCATGCAGTGGTACGACACCAACGAGACCGTACGCGTGGATGTCTTCACGCTGGCCGACGGCCAGGCGAGCCTGCAGTGGCTCGACCCCGAGGGCACCCGGCGCCTCGATGGCACGACCCTGCCCGATGGCCAGTCCAGCCTGCACTGGTTCGACGGGGCCGGGCGCCTGCGCATGGATGCCTCGACCCTGGCCGATGGCCAGGCGAGCATGCAGTGGTTCGACACTCGCGAACGAAAGCGTCTTGATGCGTTCACGCTCACGGACGGCGTCGCGAGCCTGCAGTGGCTCGACGGCGGCGAGAACCGCCGCCTCGATGCGTTCACGCTCGAGGATGGCCAGACCAGCCTGCAGTGGTTCGATCAGGGTGGCACGCGGCGCATCGACGCCAGCACGCTTGCCGGCGGCCAGGCCAGCGTGCAGTGGTTCGACACCAACGAGCGCATGCGCATCGATGCGTTCACGCTGCTCGACGGCGCCAGCGGCAGCGTGCTCTACGACGCGCAGGAAAAGCCGCGAGCGGGCTTCGACATGAATCCGTCGGGGCAGGTCGGCGAGGTCCGCGGCCGCTGAGGAGCGCCAGGCGCGGGCTGCGTCGTCGGCTGCTTCGATGGGGGCTTGAACGACAACGACCCCGCCAGGTGGCGGGGTCGCTTCGTGAAGGCCGCGGTGGGATTTGAACCCACGAAATACCAGATTTGCAATCTAGCCCCTTAGGCCACTTGGGTACACGGCCAGTCGTGCTGACGAGCCGATATAGTGGCATGCCGATGATGGCGCGTCAACACTGGTGTCTGGTGCAGTACGCGGTTATCGCGGTGGGCGTCGCAGCGTCGGCCCAGCCACCAGCAAGCGTCCCTGTCGCGCCTCCAGCTGCAGCGCCATCGTCCGCGGCGCCGGCGTCCATCTCACAGGCCACCTCCAACGCCACGGTCGCGACCAGCCCAGCTCGACCGCCGCTGCTTCCCGATCGCAGCGATGTGGTCGGCCTGGTGGTGCGCATTGAGCGGACCGATGCGGGTGGGCTCGTGGCGATTCCCCAGCGCAAGTACCTCGGCACGGTCGAGCGCCGTGCGCCACTGCTGCCCAGTCCGGTGCTCGCGGATTTCCGAGCAGCCATGGCCGAGTCCAAGGGGCCGGTGTGGTTCAAGCTCAACGGCATCGTCACCACGTACCGCGGCGCGAACTTCATCGTGCCCACGTTTGCCACGAGGCTCGATGCTGAGCCGCCGATCGCTGCGCAGGTGGCCATCGTGCCGCCCGGTGGGAGCGCACCAGTCGATGTGGCCCGCGTCGATCGCACACCCGCGGCCAAGAGCGCCGCTGCCGGCACCGCCGCGACTCCGGATCAGGCCGCTGGTGCCGCTGAGGCGCGCCTCGATGCTGCGCTTGGTGAGGGCGCGAGCGCTCCCGAGGACGTGGCCGCGCGCCTTGAACGCGGGCTCGAACAGCGCGTGGGGACAGCTCCCAAGAGCGGGGCGGTCGCCAGCCCGGGCGGCCCACCGCCGGCGCCGGTGCGCGCACTCCAGCGTCAGCGCTGCACGATCGAGCGCGATGCCCGCACGGGTGCGTGGTACGCGCTGACGTTCGACAACGACCTTGGCCTGCAGCGTCGCCTGCAGTTCGTGCCCTGCGCCGCGCTCCAACGCATCGAAGAAGCCGCTCGGCTCGCTTCCGTCGGCACGGCCATGCTCGTCAGTGGCGCGAGCTGGGAAGCCGACGGCGCGCTGTGGCTGCTGCCGGACCGCGCCGAACCGCTCAAGGCCGGCCGCGGCGTCTCGCCCTGAGTCCACGGCCTTGCGGCCGTGCCTGCTACAGTCCGTTGACCATGGCTTACCCCACTGTCACCGTCGAGACTGACCACGGCACCTTCGAACTCGAGCTCTGGAACGACGTCGCCCCCGGGCACGCCGAGAACTTCCTGAAGCTCGCCAACAAGGGCTTCTACGACGGCCTGGCCTTCCATCGCATCATCCCGGGCTTCGTGATCCAGGGCGGCTGCCCGAAGGGCGATGGCACCGGTGGCCCCGGTTGGAACATCAAGGCGGAATTCAACGAGCGCCAACACGTGCCAGGCGTCCTCAGCATGGCGCGCAGCGGCCACCCCGACAGCGCTGGCAGCCAGTTCTTCGTCTGCCTCACGCGCGAGCACTGCCAGCACCTCGATCGCCAGTACACCGCCTTCGGCAAGGTGACCAAGGGCATGGACGTGATCGAGAAGATCGCCGCGACGCCGCTGCGTGACCCGCGCGGTGGCACGCCCGCCAAGGCGCCGCGCATGACCAAGGTCACGGTGAACGCCGACCAGCCCGCCGGCCACTGATGATGGAGGCTGCGCCCGATCGGCTCGAGTCGATTCGCAGGGCGATCATCGCCTTCCGCGATGAGCGCGACTGGGCGCAGTTCCACGATCCCAAGAACCTCGCTCAAGGCCTGGCCATCGAGGCCGCCGAGCTGCAGGAAGTCTTCCTGTGGAAGACGACCGACGAATGCAAGCGGCTCGACCCGGAGGACGTGGCCCGCGTGCGTGAGGAAGTCGCCGACGTCTTCCTCTTCTCGATCCTCGTGGCCGATGCCTTCGGCATCGATCTGGCCGAGGCAGCGCACGCCAAGATCAGGCGCAACGGCGAGAAGTACCCCGTCGAGAAGGCGCGCGGCAGGCGCGACAAGTACACGAAACTGTGAACGCCTCCGTCAGCGCGTGTCGCGGTCCATGGGCGGAGCGCTCGCGCGATCGATGCGCTGGCCCGTGCGATCCACCTTGGCGGCGCGCGGCGGCGAGGGCACGAGCTTCATGGCGGTGATCCGCGGCGCCTTCACGGGTCGGCCGGTCGCTGGATCGTCGATGGGCAGCGCGGCGATCCGGTTGATGGTCGACGCACCGTCGATCACGTATCCGAAGGCGCAGTACTGGCCATCGAGCCGGGACGTACCCTCGCGCGAGAGCGCAATGAAGAACTGGCTGCCGGCGCTGTGCGGCTCGTCGGCCCGTGCCATGCCGACCACGCCGTAGTCGAAGGGCAGCGAGCTCGGCTCGAGCGCGACGTTGAATCCCGGCGTGCCGTTGCCGGATCCATGCAGGTCGCCGCCCTGGATCACGAACGGATGTCCTTGCGCGTCTTGCGGCACGATGCGATGGAAGCTCGTGCCGTCGTAGAAGCCGTCGTCCGCCAGCTGCAGCATCGTCCAGACGGTGCCCGGCGCGACGTCGGGTGCGAACGCGATGCGGATCGGTCCCTTGTCGGTCTCGACGATCGCATCGCGCTCGGGGTAGATGCGCCAGCCCGACGTCACCACGGGATCGCCGTCGATCCAGGTCGGCGCGACCGGTTTCGCCTCGTCTTCGCACCCGGGGAGCACCGACGATCCCCAGCCCACGACCTTCGTGAAGGGACCGCGCGAGCGGACACCCGTGGCGCGGACCGTGCGGCATGCCGGCGCCGCACGCAGCGGCTCGAGCACCAGGGGCGAACCCACGGCTTCCTCGCCGATGAACGCCTGCACGAACACCGCGCGCTCGGGCGCCTGCGCGGGCGTGAACGCATCGCGAAGGTCGATCGCTGGCGCACCCGGGATCGTCGCGCCCACGCGCTGCCCGATCGAATCGAGCACCTGGACCGTCAGGCCCGGGCGCGCCGAACCATCGACCTCGATGGTGATCGGTGCGTCGGGTGCGATGTAGCGCCGGCTCGGCCTGAGCGTGACGTCGGCGAGCGGGCGAGGTGGATCGTTGGCGAGCATGAGGATGGCGGCGAGGCAGGTCGGGTCCATGGGGCCTCCGTCGGTGCCTCGTATCATGCCACGAATGGCCCCGACGCAGACGCCCGAGATCGCCTCGACCCGGCTGATCATCGGCCTTGAGATCCACATCGAGCTCGCCACGCGGACCAAGATGTTCACGCGGGCACCGAGCCTGGCCCACCCGAGCCACTACGACTCGGCGCCCAACACGCTGGTCGATCCCCTGGTCATGGCGCTGCCGGGCGCGCTGCCGGTCATGAACCGCCGCGCCGTCGAGATGTCGATGAAGGTCGGCCTGGCACTCGGCTGCACGATCGCGCGGCGCTGCCGCTGGGACCGCAAGAACTACTACTACCCCGACCTCCCCAAGGGCTACCAGATCAGCCAGTACGACCGGCCGCTGTGCACGGATGGTGCCTGGAACCTCGAGGGCACCGGGCGCCGCATCGGCATCATCCGCGCGCACCTCGAAGAGGACACCGGCAAGCTCGGGCATGAACTTCCTGGCGGCCATGCGTACGAGGGTTCGCTGGTCGATCTCAACCGTGCCGGGACGCCGTTGCTCGAAGTCGTCACCGCGCCTGACTTCACCACGGCCGACGAGGTCGTGCAGTTCGCGCAGGAGCTCCGCGATCTCTGCCGCTACCTGCGCGTGACCGAGGGCATCATGCAGAAGGGCCACATGCGCTTCGAGCCCAACATCAACCTGGCGATCACGCTGGCCGACGGCAGCGAGGTCCGCACGCCGGTGGTGGAAGTCAAGAACCTGAATTCCTTCCGCGCGCTCAAGGGGGCGATCGAACACGAGGCCGTGCGGCAGGTCGAGGCCTGGCAGCGGGATGGCCGCGTGATGGGCCGTGGCATGAAGGCCACGCGAGGCTGGGACGACGTTCGGCTGGTCACGGTGCTCCAGCGCGAAAAGGAAGATGCCCACGACTACCGCTACTTCCCCGATCCCGACCTCGTCTGGGTCGAGGTGGATGAGCCGTGGCTCGCGCGGGTGCGCGGCGAACTCGTCGAGCTGCCTGCTGCCCGCTCGCAGCGCTACCTCGGCGCATGGGGGCTCGCCCGCAAGGATGCCGACCAGATCCTTGCCGAGCCTGATCTGAGCGATTTCTTCGAGGCCTGTGTGAGCGCTGCCGGCGGCGCATCGGGCGCGGCGCTGGCGATCGCCAAGCTCCTGCTCAACGTGGGCATGAAGCACGCGAACGAGCGCCAGCGGCCGCTGCACCGCGCGGGGATCACGCCGCTGCAGGTTGCGGGCCTCATCGCGCTCCGGGATGAGGGCGCCATCAACGCCGGCTCGGCCGATGCGCTCTTCGGCATGCTGTGCGACAGCGATGATGAACCGCGTGCCGCTGCCGAGCGCGCGGGCATGGTGATTGTGCGCGATGACAGTGCGCTCGACGCCTGGGTCGATGCCGCCCTCGCTGCGAACGCGCAGGCCGCCGCCGATCTGCACGCAGGCAAGATGGCCGCGATGGGACGCATCATGGGGCACGTCATGAAGGCGTCGGGCGGCACCGTCGATGCCAAGACCGTCCAGGCGCGCGTGATGGAGCGGGTGGGGAAGGGCGCATGATGCCTCGGTCGCCACGGCTGGATCACGACATCGAGCGCGTGCTCGTGGATCGCGCCGCGATCGAGCAGCGTGTGGCCGAGCTCGGTGCGCAGATCGCCACGGACTATGCGGGGCGCGAGGGTCGCCTGCTGCTGGTGCCGGTCATGACCGGTGGCCTCGTGTTCGCTGCCGACCTCATGCGGCAGCTCCCGCATCGATTGCGGCTTGGCCTGGTCACGGTCTCGAGCTATCCGGGGACCAGCACCGAGAGCAGGGGGGCGGCGATCCGCGGGGCGCTGCCCGCGGGGCTCGAAGGTGCGCATGCGCTCATCATCGATGACATCCTCGACACGGGTCGTACACTCGCCCTGCTGCGCCATGAAATCCTGGCCAAGGGCGCTGCGAGCGTGGCCACGTGCGTGCTGGTGCGCAAGGACAAGCCGGAAGCGATGGCGACGCCCTGCGAGTACTCGGGCTTCGACATCCCCGATGAGTTCGTGGTGGGCTACGGCCTCGACTACGACGACGAGTATCGCAACCTGCCATACATCGGGATCCTGCGCCGCGAGGTGATCAGGTGAGCCCGCAGGCTCCGGCCGCGGGGCTGGCGCTGGACGTCGTCGCGCACCCTGGCGTGCAGGAGTGCCTGGACGACGGTGAGATCATCCTGCTCGCGGTCAAGCCGTCGGCGCTCCTGATCCTGCTCGTCAGCGTGCGCGTGGCGTGCATGGGAGTCGTGGTCGCCCTGGGGCTGCTCGCGGCGACCTCCGACCCAAGCGTGCCGTGGGATGCGAGGCACGCCATCGGCGCTGGCGGCGTGATCGTGGTCGCGCGGCTCGTGTGGGCTGCCAGCGATTGGTGGAACCGCGTGTACGTGCTCACTGACCGTCGGATCATCGTGCGTTCAGGCGCGGTGCCGCAAGTGCAAGCGATGCCGCTGCGCGATGCGGATTGCGTGGATGCGGGCGCAACCAAGCCCGAGCGCCTGCTCGGCTTGGGCCACGTGGCGGTACGCCGTGCACCTCGCGCCCCGGCCCGGCTCGCCTGGACCTGCGTGCACGATGCCCCCAAGTGTCGCAAGGCCATCGTCGACGCCCGCCAGCGCTACGCGCGCTGAGTGATTCCGCGGACGAGCATCACGCCTCCCGGCTGCGCACGGATTCGCGCATGGCCTCGAGGGCTGCGCGGTCGTCGTCCGAGAGTGACTCGGGGACATCGATCTGCACGATGGCGAGGAAATCGCCCGATGCGCCAGCCGATCTGCGCACGCCCTGGCCGCGCACGCGCAGGCGCTTGCCGCTGCCGGTGCCGGGCGGGATGGTGAGCGTGACGGTGCCCTTGAGCAGGGGAACGTCGACCTTCGCACCGAGCGCGGCATCGAAGATCGAAACGTGCACATCGCGCAGGATGTCATCGCCGTCGCGACGGAAGTCCGGATGCGGCGCCACGTGCACCGTGACGATCAGGTCGCCCGCAGGGCCGCCGCCGTGACCGGGTTCGCCCT
>JAGWXC010000117.1 GCA_018970045.1 Planctomycetota bacterium
CGCGGCCAGCGGCAGCGTGACCGAGTCGGTCGCCAGCGTGAGCACGGGCACGGTGTTGGTGCCGCTGCCCGGATACACGTAATGCATGTAGGTCGTGTCGAACTTGCGATAGCGCAGCGCGACCTCGATGGTGACCGGTTCGGTCAGGTCCGTGGGCAGCGTCAGGCCGAAGTGCGTCACGTCACCGGCACCGGGAGGGACTTGGTTGTTGTAGAGCGGGACGAAGATGTCCTGCGGATTGCGGCGGTCGATCCGGTTGCCCGCCCGATCGAGCATGAACACGTTGAAGAACTTGCTCCAGGGATCGACCGCCCGTTCGCCGTCGACACCACCACTGCGACCAATCACGCGATCGCCCGAGCGCGCCGTCACGTCCAGCCACACTTCGTTGCTGTCGGCCGTTCCCTGCGTGAACTCATGGCCGAGCTTGAGCGTGCGCGTGACGACCTCGACGAGCAACGGCTCGCCCGGCGTGACCGCAGGCAGCATGGGATCGAGCGGCGCCTCGAGCGGGGCATCGACGTCGCTGCCGCGGCGGATCCCGAACACATCCACCCGCATGGTCCCCTGCAGGAAGGCCTCGCACTCGGCCTGCACCTCGTCGGCGCCCGTCAGGCCCGAAAGCAGCGGCGTGGCGGGGTTCGCGGTGGCGAAGCCGTGGTCCAGCGTCGCCAGCCTGCCGTCGCGGACCTTGGAGCCGAAGTCGTCACTCGGGCGCGCCTGCATGTGGCAACCGTTGCAGTTCGATTCCGCCTTGGGCGGGTAGTACCAGCTCTCGATGCCGTGGCCGCTCACCCCCGAGAGGCGGAACGAGTCGTAGTGATTCTGCCCGCGAAGCCAGCGGTAGTCATTCACGGCCTGTGGCAGGTTCACCTTGTGGCAGCTGCCGCAGAACTCGGCGCTGCGGTGCACCTCGGGCTTCAGGAAGGTCTGCTTGTGAAAGGCGGGCTTGGCCTTGATCAGCTGGCGGTTCACCCACTTGAGGAAGGGGTTCCGGCTGAAGGCGAATGGGTAGTGCTGGGATTCCTCGATCGTGTAGTCGGCGTTGCCGCGGGGCGAGTTCACCGCGACGACCGAGTGGCACGAGGTGCACGTGATGCTGGCCGCGCCGAGCGGATCCTTCGACACGTCGTAGTCGGGATCGTCGAAGCGAGCATGCTCGAAGGCACCCGAGAAGAATGGCACCGGATCGTGGCAGCCCGCGCAGAAGCGGGCATCCTGCACCGAACCCTCGCGCTCATGGGCCTGTCGGCGCGTCTCGCGCACGCTGAAGGCATAGAGCGGATTGTTGAAGCTGCTCGCCGCGTGCACCGAGTGCGCCCACGAGTTGTAGGCGTCCTCGTGGCATTCGAGGCAGTACTCGTTCATCATCAGGCTCTCGGCCGGGATGAACCCCCCACTCGCCGTTCGCGCAAGGCTGGGCTCGAAGTAGTCGGCGTTGCGCGGACCGATGGTGGACCATGGGCGCGCATCGGCGCCGTGCAGGGCCACCATCGCGATGGCGAACGCCGCAGCAACGGCACCCCACCGCACACCGACCTGCCACTTGATGCGTCGACCTGCGAGCCGGTGCAGCACGTAGAGCCAGATTGCCGCAACCGGCAGCACCACGTGCAACCAGTAGACGATGCGGCGCGAATCGGGACTGCGCAGGCCGACATCGCGGCCCCCGATCTCGACGTTGGTCAGGAGCGCGCCCGTCACGAGCACGCCGACCGAGGCCCACAGCAGGATCCACCCCGCGCGGACGGCGCTGCGGTTCGGTCGGTCGTGCGTGTTGCGCAGGTGCACCGCGGCGAACACGATGAAGGGCAGCGTGAACGCCAGGCCCAGCAGCAGGTGGCCGCCGAACATCCATTGGTAGAACTGGTTCTGCAGCGACTGGCCTGAAGCCCACTCGGCCACGGTGATGCCGGAGAGGTAGACGCTGTTCACGACCAGGATCGCGAAGAGCCCCAGTACCGCCGAAAGCACAGGTGCGAGCCGAGGCGGCACAGGGTGCTTGAAGGGCTTGCGGGGGCCGTCAGACATCCCCGTCAGTCTAGGCGCGCACCACCGAACCCCGAGCCCAGCCCTGAGCCGAACCCCGAGCCGATCCCCGCGAAAACGACCGCTCGCGCTCGCTGCCGTCGCCGTTCAGCGACCGCCCTGAAGGCGCGTGTTGAAGCGCTCATGCAGCACCTGCGCGCCGGGCGACCGAGCCTCGCCCCGCATGGGCTGCGGATCCAGCGTCTCCCCATCCTTGGTGAAGAGGTCCATGTCCTTGCACCAGCCATCGAGTTCGAGCACCCAGTGGCGCGTGCGGCCAGCGTGCTCCGGCGGCGCGTCGAACGAGCACTGGAGTTCCTCGCCGCCGGCGAAGATCGCGCAGGCATCGTCTTGCGTGGCCGTGAGCGGCAAGCAGTCGCCGAGCTGCGTGTACTCGCCCACCTGCACGCGGCAGTCCCAGAGCGGCACCGCGCGGGCATCGTCGTACTGCGGCAGGAACTGCGGCCCGGTGGAGCGCAGCGCATAGCCACGCCGAGCGATGGCTGCCGAGCGGGGCGCACAGGCGATGGGTTCGATCGGCGCCGGCTCGGCCTCGATCACGGCGAGCCGATCCCAGTAGATCTGGTGGTTGGTCGACAGCCGCAGCGCGGTGGTTCCGGTGGGCAGCGGCGGCAGCGGCAGCATCGCGCGGCGTGGCATCCCCGCGGGGTAGCCGAACTGCTCAGCGACCATGGTCCACGTGCCGTCAGCACCGCGGGCTTCGAGCGATGGCGCACGGAACGCCGCACCTGCCTGCCAGGCGGCGAACATCGTCTGGCAGTACGGGTACTCGATCCATCCATCCATGACGAGCCAAGCGTTCGAAAGCGCGGCAAGATCACGGCCAAACTCGAGCTCGACCACGTGGTCTGAGGTCAATCGACCGATGTGGCGATGATCGAGCGGCCCCGGATCGAGCGCGATGCGATCGGCGCGAAGCACCGCATCGAGCGGCTCCTTCGCCGCAGAAGCATCGATTGAGGCCGAAGCGTGATGCCCCGGTCCACGCTCGTGAAGCGAGGTCGTGACGGCCGTGGGCAGATGCTCCGTTCGCCAGAAGATCGGGGCACCCGTGGGCTGCGGCCCGTTGATGCCCATGCGCTCATCGACCGCCATCGACCAGCCGGCAGGAAGGTCATAGGCCGTGAGCCGCGCGCCATCGATCCAGCACGCTTCTTCCATGGGCTCAGCGAGCTTGAGGCGGTACACGCCACGATCGGCGACGAGCGCACCGGGCCCGAGCAGCACATGCTCCCACGGGCGCGGCGGCGCATACACGCCGGGCTCGACGAGGTAGCCGAGCCCGCCAACGCCCAGGCAATCCGTGACGAAGGCGTGCTCGCGGCCATTCCACGCGAAGATCACCGGGCAGCTGCTGATCTGGCGCTGCGTCTCGACGAGCGTGCGACGCGAGCCGGCCATGAGCCAGAGTTCGCTCTGCGTCACGCCGTCGCTCCAGTCGATCGCGAGTGCATCAACGTGGGGCGCCGGACCAAGGCCGATCGAGACCGGCTGCAGGCTCTGACCGGGACCGGAGCCGATGCGCCAGGTCGTGGTGCTCGACCACTCATTGCCGATGCGCGCGGTGAGCCGGGTGCCGATGCCGCTGGCGTTGGAGCGCATGCTCTGCGCGGGGTCGATGCGGCCACGCGGATCGACCGCAGCAAAGCCGCCGCGGCCAGAGCCTGGACCGAGCACGATCGGCGGACCGCCGGGCTGCGTCGCCAGCATGCTGGGCCCCTGCTCGGGCTGCAGGTTCACGAGGGCCCAGGCCGTGGCTGGCTTGGGCACACGTTCGATCCAGACCTGCTGACCGGATGGATCCATCCCCACGAGTGCACTGCCCTCGCCGCACAGCACCTCATGGTGCAGGTCGCCGTTGAGGTCAGCCATCGTGAAGAGGCTGCTTGATCCTGCTGAGCCCCCGGCATCGATCGAGCCGTCGGCCACGACCTCCCAGGGGCCCGACCAACTCGCACCGCGCTCGGGCGTCGTCGGTGCCAGCACCACGAGCGATCCGCCGACCTGAGGTGCGGCCTCCGCCGCGCTTCCCGGAACCTGCCGAAGCATGACCAGCGGGCTGCCGTCGATCGCGCGCTCGGTGCACGCGATCCACCGCGCGGGACGGGACTCGATCGCGCTGAACCGGGGCTGGCGCGTCCACGACCAGAGGCGGTCGTTGCACCACACGGTGCACCCTTGCGGCCCAGCGAGCAGCAGATCGACATCACGGTCGCCGTCGACGTCGCCGAGTGCGATCTGCGTGGCGGGCTTGGCGGCATCACCCTGCAGGCGATCGGTGATCTCGCGCATGGGGCCGCCGTCGATCCCTGCAAAGAGCCGCAGCGATCCAGCACCGTCGAGGAAGGCCAGATCAAGGTCCCCGTCGTGATCAAGGTCCACCATCACGCCATCGTGCGCCACCGTGACCCCTGCGAGCCCGAGTGCTTCCGTGCGATCCTGCCAACCGTCGGCGCCCTGCATCCACGCTCGCACGCCGGCCGTGCCAAGCGACACCAGATCCACGCGACCATCGTTGTCGAGATCCCCTGCGAGCACCCCGAACACGCCGGTCGCTGATGAGAGCGGGTGCGCACCATCGTGCGCAAACCCCTTCGGCGTGCTGCGCAGGACTGCGTTGGGGCGATCGCCCGACAACGCTCCCGGAATCACCAGATCCAGACCACCGTCGCCATCGAGGTCGGCTGCGCACACACTCGTGCCGCCTGACTCGCTCCAGGCAAGTTGAGAACCGGGAGCGAGGACGATCGACGCCGCTGCGGCGAGCATCGGCCCGCGCGCTGGCTCGGGCATGGGTGAGGGCGGCACGATGCACATGCCCAAGCGACCCATGCGGGTGTACTTGAACTCGGCGAGCGTGCTGCGCGGGTTCATCGCGAGGCGCTCGAAGGTCTGCATGGCTTGCTCGGACGCCGCGTCATCACCGGTTCGCGCGGCCATGCGTTGGATCCCGAGTTGCGCACTCCGCAGGAACGGGTCGAGTTCGGCCGCGCGGCGATACCAGACCAGCGCATCGCGGTCGTTCCCCGTCAGTTCGAGGCACTGGCCGACGTAGAAGCTCGCGTGCGGATCACCAGGCACCGCATCGGCGCACCGGCGAAAGTGCACCAGCGCCTGGTCCGGGCGACCGAGGTAGAGCTCGCACAAGCCGATGCAGTAGGTCGGCGTGCCCCACGTCTCGACGCCGGGCGCGCTGTACGAACGGAGGATCGAGCGGAACTCCTCGATCGCGCGTTCCTGCGCGCCCTCGACCGATTGGTTCATCAGCGCGATCGCGGCGTTGGTCAGGCCCCAACGGTTGCCGTGGACCTGCGCACTGCCCTGGAAGTGCAGGCGCGCGGCCTCGAAGTCGAACTGCCCCATCAGGCCGATGCCGTGGTTGAGGGCGCCGATCTGGACCGCGCTCAGTGCGGGTTCATCAGACGCGGGCTTCGAGCAACCACTCGTTGCCGCGGCGATCACGAGCACGGCGCCAAGTGCTCGGCCCAGACGCAACGCAACAGGCCGTGCTCGGTATCCGATGGCTCCCCCCGATGCGCTCACGGCAGTTCCCGCTTGGCGTGGGCGATGCGCTCGTTGGTCGCCTCGATCGAGATCGCTCCGGTGCCTGATGGTGCCAAGTACGGGCGCTCCATGTACGGGTGCGCGCTCGTGCGCAGGTGCGCACGCATGTCATGGCCGCGCGAGCGCGCGCGCGCTGCACGCAGCGCATCGAGATCGATCGGCGCGACCACGACCTTCTCGCCCGGACCGGGGTCCGCCTGCGCGAGCACGCGCCCCTCGAAGTCAACGACCATCGATCCGCCCGGCCACGAGAACGGCGGATAGTCGCGGAAGCTCGCACCTTGGTTCGCGGCGACGACGTACGCCGTGTTCTCGGCGGCGCGGGCGCGGTTGAAGAGCGTCCACCAGTCCATGGGTTGCGTGGCACCCCACGGATCCATGTAGGCGCTCACGCGCACCAGGACCTCGGCGCCGTTGAAGGCGAGCTGCCGGATCGTCTCGGGGAAGAGCCAGTCGTAGCAGATCGCGCAGCCGATGCGGCCGATCGGCGTGTCCGCCACCGGGAACATCGGCAGGTCGTAGTCGGCCAGATCGTGCGGGCTCGCGTGCACTTCCCACGGGATCCACGGGTTCACCTTGCGGTAGGTCGCAACAATCCCATCGGGGCCGATGAGCATCGTCGTGTTGAAGACCGCGTCCGGCCATCGAGGATGCCGCTCGAGGAACGTGCCCGTCTGGATCCAGCAGCCGAGCTTCTTGCAGACGCGCGCGTAGGCATCGGTGTGTTCGTTCGGCAGCTCGACCGCCAGGTGCTGCTGCAGCTCCTTGACCGTCAGGTAGCACGGCGGCGTGTGCGCGAACTCAGGGAACGCGATCAGGCGAACATCGAAGAACGGCTCGTAGCCACCCACCGTCGACTCGGCCATGGCGCACATGCGTGCCACGCGATCGGCGATGGCGCTGCGGTCCTTCGGCGTCTCGAACGCGGTCTGGATGGCCGCCGCGTGGTACCTCACGCGCGCTCCTCGATCCAGAGCTGCTGGATCGTCTCAAGGATGCGCTCGTTGCTGGGGTGGCCGGGTTGCTCGGCGAACCCAGGCAGGTCCGCCACGAGCGCACGCAGCCGTGGAAAGCTCACCGACACGGGATCGACGTCGGGATGGCGGTCAGCCAACTCCTCGGCGATGCGCTGGACATCGAGCCAGTGGAACCCACCGGCCATCAGTGCGGCACTTCCTTGACCGCGTTGCGGTTCCAGCTCGGCACGCGGATCACGATGCGCCCGGCCTTCTTGATCTCGCACTGGCAGGCAAGGCGGCTGTTGCGCTGGATGCCCGGGGCTTCCTCGACGCGGTCGTCCTCGGCTTCGGTCGATTCGCTCAGGCAGTCCATGCCCTCCTCCACGTAGATGTGGCAGGTGCTGCAGGCGCAGACGCCGCCGCAGGCGTGCTCGATGTTGATGCCGTGCTCCATGGCCAGCTCGAGCAGACTCTCGCCCGTGCCGCCCATGAGCGTGTGCTCCTTCTTGTCGGAGCCGGTGAGACCCTCGGGGTCCTCGAGGATGAACGTGACGGGGACGACCGGGGGGCCGTGTTCGCGGTCGGAGTGCTTCAGGTGCATGGGGGCAAAGGATATCGGCGAGCGGCACGCCGCGTCGACCCCTGCCCGGCCGGCCGTCGGTCGATCCGGCCCGCCTGGGGACCCCGCCGGGGGTTCAGCGGGTCTGCGGGGGCACCGGCGTCAAGCCGCACAGCCGCAGGACCCCGTGCCCGAAGTAGATGACGGGCGTGGCGGCCAGCGCGAGGCAGAACTTGAGCATGTAGCCGGTGGCGGCGATCTTGAGGATCTCGCCCAGCGGCGCGGGGGGCGAGCCGGGATCGGGGTAGAGGGTCCGCCAGAGGTGGAAGGCGACGTAGCTGACGACCACGCTGTCGAGGAACTGGGAGATGATCGTCGAGCCCGTGGCGCGGAGCCAGATGTACTTCCCGCCGGTGAGCCGCTTGAGGATGCCGAAGAGGAAGATGTCGGCCAGACTGCCGACGATGTACGCGGCCATGGAGGCGATGTACATGCCCTTGGCCGA
>JAGWXC010000118.1 GCA_018970045.1 Planctomycetota bacterium
TCACGGGCGCGGACCGGGATCGCGAAGGCATCTTCGAATACGCCGACAAGGGCACCGTCTTTCTTGATGAGATTGGCGACATGCCGGTGACCATGCAGCCCAAGCTGCTGCGTGTCCTGGAGTCGGGCGACGTGATCCGCCTGGGCAGCAACGACCTGCGCAAGGTCGACGTGCGCTTCGTGAGCGCGACCAACCGCGACCTGCGCGACTCGATCGCGGCCGGTCGCTTCCGCGAGGATCTCTTCTTCCGGCTGAAGGGCGTCGAGATCCGCCTGCCAAGCCTGCGCGAGCGGCGTGAGGACATCCCGCTGCTGGTCAACCACGGCATCGGCAAGTACGCCAAGGAGCTCGGCCGCGCGTCGATGCCGGTCTCGCAGGCCGCGATGATGCGGCTGGCCGCGTACGACTGGCCGGGCAACGTGCGTGAACTCATGATGGTCGTGCACCGCATGGTGGTGACGGCGATGGGCGATGCGATCGACGTGGGCGATGTGCCCGAGGAGATCCGCACCGCCGATCGTGAGGAGGGTGGTGCTGCCGCGACCGACGGCGCCCTCGCCGGGATCGACATGGCGCAGCTCGAGAAGGAAGCGATCCGCCAGACGCTGGCGCGCACGCAGGGCAACCGGGAGCAGGCCGCCCAGCTCCTGGGCATCGGCGAGCGCACGCTGTACCGCAAGATCAAGGACTACGGCCTGCGCTGACCGCACCCATGCGCAACGACTCGAGCATCCTGGTCCGGCACGTGATCGCGGAGATCGCGAAGGTGCTCGTGCTCACGACCACCGTCATGGTGATCGTGGTCGCGTTTGGCGCGGTCATCCGCCCGCTCGCGCAGAACCTGCTCGGCCCATTCGGCGTGGCGAAGTACGTGGCGCTGGCGACGGTGCCCATGCTGCAGTTTGCCCTGCCGTTCGCGGGTGGCTTTGCGGCCACGCTCGTCACGCACCGCATGGTCTCGGACAACGAGTTCCTGGCGATGAGCGTGTCGGGACTCAGTTACCGAAGCATCTTCAGGCCGCACGTGGTGCTGGGCGTGGTGCTCGCGATCATCATGGCGATTCTGGTGAACGCGGTCATTCCGCCGTTCTGGGCCGCGATGAAGTCGGTGATCACGCAGGATGCGGCGGCGGTCTTCGTGGCGACCGTGCGCGATGGCAAGGCCTTCAACGCGGGTCGCATGATGGTCTATGCCGATCAGGCTGAACTGCTCGATGCGCCCGATGGCGTGGCCGACCGCATCGGGATGCGGGGCGTGGTCGCCGTCGAGTTCGGTGCCGGCGGCGTGCCCGAGACCGAATTCGTCGCCGAGTCAGCGGTCGTGGATCTGTACCGGGTCGAAGGCCGCGCGGGCCAGTCGCGTCTGCTCATGAAGGCATCCATGCGGCAGGTGAACGTCGTCCGCCTGCTCGATGGCACGGTCGCCTTCGTGCCCGAGGCGAATCCCGACGCGGTCGAGGTGCAGAGCGCCTCGGAACGAAGTCCCAACATGGCGAACCTCATCGACCTCGTGTCGATGATGCGCAACCCGGACGTGAGTGGCGACAGTGCCCAGCGCCGGGCCGAGATCGCGCGCATGGTGCGCAGTGCGCGTGCGCTCGCGCTCGCCGACGCACAGCTGCGACGCGGCATCGCCGTGCCCTTCGTCGATGATCGTTCTGGCCGCCGCTACGAACTGCGCGCCGCGGGGATCCAGGGGGGGCAGGCCGTTGGCGCGCCCGGCGGCTCGGTCATCATCGAGGAGAGCCAGGATGGGCGGCTGCTCCGGCGTGGGCGCGGTGCATCGGCGAGGTTTGACCTTGCACCGCTTGAGCGCGGGGACGATGCGTCCACTGCCGTGCGCCTGAACGTGACGCTCATCAAGCCCACCGTGGAGGGGCTCTCGTCGAGCTGGCCCGAGACGCTCGACGGCGTGCGGCCGGACATGACCCTCCCAGCCGCGGCGATGACCGCCGATGCACTCGAGGAGGAGGCCGTGGCCACCTCGAAGAACGCTGCGTTGCTCGGGCCGATCGCCGCGGCGATCGGAACGACGGTTGGTTCGTGGGCCAACCTTCGCCGCGAAGTCGTCTGGGAGGCGACAGCCCACGCATGGATGCGCCTGGCGCAGGCGGTGTGCGCGCCGCTGCTGCTGCTCATGGGGGCGGTGCTCGCGGTGCAGATGCGCCGTTCGAGCCCGCTGCTCGTCTACGCGATCGCGTTCGTGCCGGCGATCATCGACATCCTGCTCATCAACTCAGGCCAGCATTCCATGCGTGACGGCGAGCTGGTGTGGGGCTTCCTGGTGATGTGGTCGGGCAACGCCGCCGTGGCTGGCATCGTGTGGTGGGCGTGGCGCAAGGTGGCGGTGCACTGAGGCGGCCATGCGGATCCTGGACCGGACCATCCTCCTGCGGTTCCTCGGCAACTTCGCCGTGATCTTCCTGCTCCTGTTCGTGTTCGCAGTGTCGGTCGACACGATCGTGCAGGCCCAGAAGTTCGTCGAAGCCGCACGCGCGGCAAGTCCCGATGGCGAGGCGAGCCTGCTCGGCATCATTCGTGCGGTGGCCGATTTCCACGGTCCGCGCATCTTCCAGATGTACCAGTACCTCGCGGGGCTGGTGGCGGTCGGCGCCATGGGCTTCACGCTGGCGCAGCTGCACCGCAACCGTGAGCTTGTGGCGATGATGGCAGCCGGCATCAGCCTGCCGCGCGTGGCCCTGCCCATCATCCTGGGCGGGGCGCTGCTCGGCTCCATCCAGGCGTTCGACAACGAGGTCATCGTGCCGCGACTGGCGGCGCGGCTGTTGCGCGAGCACACCGAACTCGCCAAGAAGGGGCCCAAGCAGCTGCCGGTGCAGCTGGTGGCCGATGATCGCGGCGCGCTGCTGCATGCTGAAGCCTTCGATCGCTCCACCGCGACCATGCGCGGCTTCGTGGCGCTTGAACGCGGAGCCAAGGGCACACTCGAGTCGCGCGTGCAGGCCCCATCCGCGACCTGGGATGACGCACGCCAGGCGTGGATCCTCAAGGATGGCCGCAGGGTCAAGACCGTCGATGCACGCGACGAGCGCGCCCAGCAGCTCACGAGCAGCACGCCGGTGGCGGAGTTCCCATCGTCGCTTTCGCCGGGCGCGCTGGTGATGCGTCAGAACCGCATGTTCGCGCACATGCTCTCGTCGCGGCAGATCCTGTCGATGGTCGACGATGGCAGCTTGCCCGCCGCCGATGCTCGCCGCTTCGTCATCGGTCGGTGGGGCGCGATCCTCGCCAACCTGCTCGTGCTCGTGGCGAGCCTGCCGTACTTCCTCCTGCGTGAGCCGGCCAATCTGCTGGCGCAGTCGGTCCGGTGTGCAGCCTTCGCGGTACCGATGTCGCTCGGCGCCATGGTTGCGATGAGCGTGCCGCTCTCCGGTCTTGGCCCCACGGCGGGCGTGCTCATCCCGATCGCGATCTTGATCCCGCTGGCGGTCTGGCGCCTGAGCGGCGTGCGGACCTGAGTGGCGGCGGGGCCGCGGGCCCCGCGGCGAGCGGGGGCCTCCATCACCCGGGCATCATCGCGCGCGTTCGGTGCGCATGCGATCAAGGCTGTTCTTGGCGGCCTCGTCGAAGATGCTCAGCGACGTGGTGCGCAGCAGCCGATCGGCGAGCCGCTCCATGGCCACGCGCTCCTGCGCGATGCGCGCACGGTCGCGCGCACGCCGATCGAGCTCGGCCGCCTCGATCGCGGGTGGCGTGCTCTCCGCGAGCATCTGCACGATCATGAACCGGTCCTCGACGAGCAGGGGATCGCTGATCGCGTTGGGGGCGAGCGTGAAGAGCGCCTCGCGGAAGGAACTCGGGTAGCCAGCATCGCGCCGCGTGACGCCAGTCACCAGACCGCCGCGTGGAGCGCTCGCATCGAGGCTCTCGCGCGCCGCGAGCTCGGGAAACGAGGCGCCATCGCGGAGCGCCACACGCACGCGCTCGGCCGCCACAAGGTCAGCGACCACGATGAGGCGAGCATCGCGCCGCGGTCCCACGAGCGAGTCGCGTGCCTGCTCGATGACGGCCTCGTCGAGCACGATGTCCTTGGCGACCAGGGCGCGCAGCAGGGCGTTGCGCCGCAGCAGCGCCTGCCAGCGCAGCGGTCCGAGCCCTTGCCGGGCCTTGAGCGACTGCAGCAGGCGCATGGCGCGCTCGGGGTCCTGGTCGAGCGACTCGAGCACTCGGCGTTCCTCGGCCAGGACGAGCTCGGCACCCACAGCGACGCCGGCCTTGGCGCACTCGGTCTCGCAACGCCACTCGAGCACGACTTCCTCCAGCACGGGGCCGCCGCTGGCCTCGGCCACGAGCGGGCCGAACGCGCGCCAGTCGAGCACGCGGCCATCGATCACGGCCACGGGTGCGGAGGCGGGTGCCGCCGCTGGTGCGGTGGTGGAGGCCGGATCGCTGGCACAGCCCGCCCCGATCGAGGCAGCGGCGATCGCCACCAGAGCGGCTCGGCGTGATGCGTGGTGCATGGTGATCATGGCGTGTCGGCCCTTGGAATCCTGTGGATGGAGCACTCGCCCGCGGTCTCGGCCACAGGATCGAGCAGGTCGAGGAAGGCGCGCACGCGCTCATCGGTGATGCGCGCATCGAGCCATCCGCTCGCTCGCCATCGACGCAGCATCGAGTGATCGACAACCACGTGCGAGTACCCGGTGGTGCGCAACTCCCGGACGCAGTCCGCTGCGGGCGTGCCTTCGGCGAGCATGCGCTCGAGCGGGCCTCGGTCCCAGACGGTGTGGTAGTCCGGGATCCGGTTGCAGTACCAGCCGCGGCTCTCGCCGAGTGCGATCACGCGGTCGCACGGCGCGAGCATCTCATTGAGGACGAACGCCGGGGATGCCGCCCGTGCCGTCTCAAGCCATGCGTCGTCTCCGGCGCCCGCGGCGCGCAGCTCATCACCGAGCGCTTCGCCAGTGAACACGTCTTCAGCACCGATCGCGGCAGCCAGTGCGCCAGCACGGCCGTCGGTGGCGTACCACCACGGCACGGCGCAGGCCATGCCAATCGCGAGCAGGCTCACGCCGGTGCGTTGCACGCGGGCAAATGCATCCCGTGGTCCCGTCGGCGCTGCGGCCGAACGCCGCGAAGCCAGCGCGCCCAGCAGCACGCCGGCCGCGATCGCCATCGGTGCGGCGATCGGCACGAGGAAGCGCGACTTCTGGTGTGTGAAGCCCACCCAGAACACGAGGTTCGCCACCACCAGCACGGCCAGCACGACGCCGCCCCACGGTACGCGCCCCTCGCGCGTGCGGAGGCTTGCCGCCACGCCGAGCAGGCCAAGCCACGGCAGCAGCAGCCACTGCGGCCGCCACGGCTCGGCTGGATCGGGTGCCGTGCCGATGCCGAAGCGCAGCCATTCGTTCCAGAGCGCTGCGAGGCCCAAGCCCGGTGGAGCGGCATGCGCTGCAGCGAAGGTTGCTTGCTGCTCGACCGTCCACCACGTGCCTGGGCCAAGCGCCGCCACGAACGGGAAGAGCGGCTGGCCCGCATCGATCCAGTTGC
Source organism: Planctomycetota bacterium (assembly GCA_018970045.1). Taxonomy (GTDB): domain Bacteria; phylum Planctomycetota; class Phycisphaerae; order Phycisphaerales; family SM1A02; genus SYIB01. The sequence goes on from JAGWXC010000118.1 coordinate 5,515, forward strand.
GAAGCCACCAGGGCATGAGCGCCACGGCACCGACGACCGCACCGATCGCGCATGACGCGACGAGCGGGCGCACGCGTGCCCGATGTGCAGCCACCACCAGGGCCGCGGCGGGCACCACCAAGGCGCCTGCGGCGTTGCCCTTCGCCCCGACCGCGGCTGCGCACACAATCGCCACCGCGAGCACCGTCGCCTGCGTTGGTGCACTGCGGTCGACGGCCAGCATCACGACGAGCGCCATCGCCATCACGACCGGCAACTCGGTGTAGGCGAGCGAGCCGGTGGCGATGATCCACGGCGTCGAGAGCAGTGCGATCGCCGCGAGCCATCCCGATGCGGTGATGGCCTCGACCGATGCGCCCGCATCGCGTGCCACAGCCCGCGCCGCGCCGGCGCAGGTCAGCGCCGCCGCGAGCGCGATCACGGCGTGCAGCCACTGCGCCCAGGTGCCTGCGAGCTTTGCATCGGGCGCGAACGCCAGCACCTGCATGAACGATGCCTCCATGAAGGAGGGCAGCGCGGAATACACGTTGTGCTCGAGCGTCGCCATGCGACCGCCGTCGAGCCATTCCCGCGGCAGCAGCAGGTGATAGGTCAGCGCGTCGTAGCCGCCGAACTCCGTTTGCCAGAGCCAACCCGGTGCGGTGGAGGCCGCCGCCATCAGCACGCCCACGGGCAGCGCGAGCGCGACCAGCCACGTCAGGCGCGGCGGCACGATCACGACGCGACGCGGTGCACCAACCAGCCCAGCGAGCCCAGCAACGAGCAGCAACGATGCACCAATCGGCCGTTGCCAGGCGAGTACGCCCAACCACGCGCACCACGCATCGATGATGAGGTGGGTGGAGACGCCGAGCCCGACCACCAAGGCGGCATGCTCGACCTGATCGCTGCGGCGAAGGTGCAGCGCGCGGCAGGCCAGCCGGCCCCAGCCTGCCGAGGACAGCAACCACAGGCAGGGGAGCCATGCGGAAAGGAACGCCACGCGGACGAGTTCGGGCGTTCGCGCTGGACCGAGCTCGCCCGTGCGCGTGGCGCACCATGCCGCGCAGGCCGCGACCGCGAGCGCGGCGGCGAGCCACGACAGGCGGGCCGACGGTGCACGGTCGGGCTGCTGCATCAGGGCATTGCAGAAACACAACCGCCCCGCGTCAAGCGGGGCGGCTGGAGTGCTTGGGTTGGGTGAGCGCGGCTCAGGCAGCCACCTTGCAGGTGGTGTGCTTCTTGGCCGTCTCGACCAGCGTGTCGAAGGTGGTCGGATCCTCGATCGCGATCTGGCTGAGCATCTTGCGGTTCAGCAGGATGCAGGCGCGCGACAGGCCGTTGATGAACACGCTGTAGCGCATGCCACGCATGCGGCACGCAGCCGTGATGCGGGTGATCCACAGGCTGCGGTACTCGCGACGACGCGCGCGACGGTCACGCCACGCAAAGCGGCCAGCGCGCATCAGCGCGACCTTGGCTTGCTGCTTCAGGCGGCTCTTGGTGCCGAAGTAACCGCGAGCTTCGCGGAGCAGGCGACGACGGGCTTGGGTACGGGCTGCGCCCTTACGTGCACGGGGCATGGTTCACTCCTTGCTTGTCCGATCGGGGCTGGCTGGGCCAGTCTTCGTTCCCGTCGGTCGTTGTGCGAATGCCTTGGCCACCGTGGCCGAGGCGATCTGGTCAAACGTTCGAATCAGGCCTTGGCCTTGGCGGCGCGCTTGGCCTTGGCCTTGGGGGCGGCCTTGGTGTCGGCAGCAGCCGTGGTCTCGGCAGCGGCCTTGGCATCATCGGCTTCGTGCTGTTCCTGCGAGCGCAGGCCGCGGAACAGCAACTTCTCGTAGGCGCCCATGTCGCCCGAGCGCGCGTGGCGCGACTTGCGGTACGACTGGACCTGGAGGCCGGTCTTGTTGCTCTTCAAGTGGCGGCTCCGCGGCGGCTTGAACTTGATCTTGCCGCTCTTGGTGATCTTGACGCGCTTGAGGAGGCCCTTGTGGCTCTTGTTCTTAGGCATAGTGCACCCGCTTTGGAGAGATCCGCAAGGGTAGCGGCAACCCGCGTTCACCGCAAGGGCACGGTTCGCTCGTGGACTGGGTTGTGGATGACGGTGGCCGCCCCGGCGATTATTGGCCGAGGA
>JAGWXC010000119.1 GCA_018970045.1 Planctomycetota bacterium
AGCGAACGGCAACGTGCGCTGCTGGGGCGACAACAGCTACGGCCAGCTCAACGTGCCGGCGAACCTGGGCCCGATCATCCAGATCGCGTCGGACGGCTACCACACCGTGGTGCTCACGAGCACCTACGGCGTGAAGTGCTGGGGCCGCAACACGTACGGCCAGTGCACGCTTCCCACCGACCTCGATCCGGTCGATGGGCTTGCCGTGGGCGGCAATCACACCACGGCGCTGCTGCGCGTCTTCCCGCCGTGTGCCGGCGACATCAACGACGACCGCGTGATCGACGGCGCCGACCTTGGTGCCATGCTCACCAACTGGGGTACGGCCACGGCCGGCGAACCGAGCGACATGAACAACGACGGCAAGGTCGACGGTGCAGACCTGGGCGCCCTGCTCACGCGCTGGGGCGTGCCCTGCCCGCTGTGAGCCCGGGAGCCTTGGTGCCCAGCGTGCGTTCGCGCTCGCTGCATCGTCCGCAAGCGATCAGCGACCGGAGCGCGCCAGCATCGCCGCGCCCAGCACGCCGGCCTTGTCCTCGAGCTGCGTGACGAGCACCTCCACCTTGCGCAGCGTGGATGGGAACACATGCGCCACGATGCTCTCGCGCACCTTGGCGGCATAGGCCTTGCCGAGGGCCTCCACCAAGCCGCCGCCGAGCACTACTGACTTCAGGCTCAGCACCGTGAGCTGGTTCGCGATCGCGAGTCCCAACAGCTCCGCGCTGGCATCGACCACGCGGCACGTGAGCTCGTCGCCCTCGGCATAGAGGTCGCGGATCGCGCCTGAACCGAGTGGACCATCCTCCTTCTCTGCGCGCACCTTGTGGAACCGGCTCGAGGGATAGAAGCCCGCGATCGTCTCCATGCTGCGCACGATGGCCGTGCGGCTGCAGAACTCCTCCACGGTGCGATGGCCGGGCGCGCCACCGGGCTGCAGGATGACCTGGCCGATCTCGCCCGCGGTGAAGAGCGGGCCGCGCCAGAGGCCGCCGTTGAGGACCAGCCCGCCACCGACGCCCGTCCCGACCCAGACCGCGAGCAGGTCGCCCTTGCCCACGCCGGCACCAAGGGTCGCCTCGCCCCAGGCCGCCACGTTGACATCGTTGTCGACGACGACCGGCAGGCGCAGGCGCTGCTGCAGGAGGTCGCGCAGCGGCACGTTCTTCCAACCGAGGTTGCCGGCGTTGATCACCACGCCGTGGTCGAAGTCGATCGCGCTCGGCGCGCCGATGCCGACCGCGGCGAGCTCGGCCGGCTCGATCGCCGCCTCGGCGCACGCGCGCGCCAGACCCTCGACGATGCGGTCGAGCACCACATCCTTGCCCTCGTGCGCCTTGGTCTTGCGCTTGCACGTGCCGACGATGCGGCCCTTGGGATCAACGATCCCGATGCTCATGTTCGTGCCGCCGAGATCGATGCCGGCGACGAGCGTTGGTTCGGTGGTGGTCCTGCGCGCCATGCGCGGGACTCTAGCGGCTCAGCCGGGGATCGACGCGCCCTCGCCAGCAAGACCGCTCCGGCCAGCGACCCTGCGCCACCAGGCGCCGAAGGAATCGGCCACCAGGAGCTGGGCCGGCAGCAGCAGCAGCGTGAGCATGGTCGCGCTGAGCAGCCCGAAGCACAGGCTGATGGCCATCGGGATCAGGAACCGTGCCTGGAAGCTCTGCTCGAGCATGAGCGGCGCCAGCCCGAAGACCGTGGTGATGCTCGTGAGCAGGATGGCGCGCAGGCGCATGGTGCCCGCGTCGATGAGGGCATCGTGCAGCACCATGCCTTTCGCGCGGAGCTCGTTCACGAACTCGACCAGCACCAGCGCGTTGTTCACCACCACACCCGAGAGCGCCACGATGCCGATCAGGCTGAGGAAGGTGAGCTCGTAGCCCATGATCGCGTGGCCCCAGACCGCGCCGATCACGCCGAAGGGGATCGTGGCCATGACGGCAAACGGCTGGATGAATGAGCCGAAGAGCCAGCACAGGATCGCGTAGATGAGCAGGAATGCCGTGAGTGCCGCACGCGGCAGCGTGCTGAAGGCATCCGTCAGGTCCTTCTGGCGGCCGCCCTCGCGCACCACGAGTCCCGGCGTGTCGGCGATGATCGACGCGAGCGCCGGTGCGAGCGCTTCGACCACCTGCTCCGGGATCACGCCTTCACGCACGTCGCCGGTCACCGTCACGGTGCGCATGCGGTTCGTGCGGCGGATCTGCGCATAGCCGACGCCTTCGCGCACCGTGGCCACCTCCGCGAGCGGAACGGGCAGCCCCGCGGGCGAGACCACCCACAGATCCTGCGTGAAGGTCGGCGTGGACCGCGTGGATGCATCGAGCCGCACGCGCACATCCACGTCCTCGCGATCGGCGGTGAAGACATGGGCATCGAGCCCGTAGACCGCACCGCGCACCTGCTGCGCGAGCTCGATCGGGGTGAAGCCGAGTGCCGCCGCGCTGGGCTTGAGTTCGACCTGGATCTCCGGCGCCGCCGAGAGGTTGTCGTCGTTGATCGAGACGATCCCGTCGATGCCGGCCATCGCCAGCTTCATGCGGTCGACGGCGCCATCAAGGATCGTCGGATCTTCGCTGGAGAACTCGTAGGTGATGTCGGCGCCAGCCGGACCGCCTGTGACCTGCGTGATGCGGAGGTCCTCGATCTCGGGGATCGAGCCGACGGCGGCGATGATCGAGTCGGCCACCTCGCCGCTGCGGCGGTCGCGCTCCTCGACGGGCGCGAGCTGCACGAAGACCTGGCCGACGTTGCCGTTGATCGAATTGGCGCTGCCGGTCTCGTAGTTGATCGTGAAGCCCGTGAGCGTGACCGCCGCACGGACTTCGGGCTGCTCCTGCACCGCGGCCTCGATCCGCGTGGCGACCGTGCGTGTGCGCTCGATGCTCGAGCCGAGCGGCAGCCGGAAATCGACGAAGAAGCTCTCGGTGTCGTCGCTGGGCAGGAACTCGAACGGCACCCGGCCACCGAACACCGCGCCCACGCTCACGATGAAGCCTGCGATGGCCACGCTGATGGTCATCCAGCGGTGGTCGACCGCCCACGTCGCCAGGCGCCGATAGTGCCGCTCGAGGAACGGCCACAGCCGTCCATCACGCCAGCGATCGAACGGCGCCGTCACGGCATCGAGCCAGACGCGCCGCCCCTGGCGGAACAGCGCGATCGAGTGCGCCATGTGGCTCGGCAGCATCCAGCTCGTCTCGATCAGGCTCACCGCGAGCGCGAGCGCGACCACGATCGGCAGGTCGCTCAGGAGGTCGCCGATCGTGCCCTTCACGAGCGCGAGCGGGACGAACGCCACGATGCTGATGAGGATGCTCGCGAAGACGGGCCAGAAGATGCGCGTGGTGCCTTCGATCGCGGCGCGCTCGGGCTCGGCGCCGCGGCGCGCCATGTCATCGATCGACTCGGTGAAGACGACCGCGTCGTCCTCCAGCATCCCCAGCGCGATGAGCAGCCCGAACATCGTGAGCATGTTGATGGTCACGCCCGCGAGATTCATGAGCAGGATCGTGCCGAAGATCGCCACGACCATCCCGTTCATCACCCAGAACGCCCCACGCACCGACACACCCAGCAGCAGCGTGAGGAACACGAGCGCAGCGCCCTGCCAAGCGTTCTCCGTCACAAGGTCGATGCGCCCCTCGATCAGTCGCGCCAGGTCATTGTGCTTGGCGATGCGCACGCCGTCGGGCATGGGGCCGCGGGCAAGGCCGGCTTCCCAACCCTGCAGGCGCGGGCTGTCGAGCAACCGATCGAGCGGGCTGGCCGACATGGATTCGCCGGAGCGGGCCGCGACGTACCCGCGCGTGAACTCCGCCATGCGCACGGCATCCTGCCCCACCGCGCGCAGGATCGTGAGGTTGGCGCCGGGCTCGCCCTGGAACCGCCAGCCCGTGATGTCGTCGGTGAAGCCCTCGACGACCGTGGCCACATCGCCGAGCGTGACCGACGTGCCATCCGGAAGCGCCTTCAGCACGATGCCGTTCATCGCCTGCGCGCGCTCATCGATCCCCCGCGTGCGCACCGCAGCCTCGCCGTCGGAAGAGCGCACCGCACCGCCGGGCACCTCACGCATCCACGCACCGACCGCATCGGCGACCCGCGTGATCGGGATCCCGTGGCGCACGAGCTCCTCGTCCCGCACATCCACGCGCAACTCATCGTCGCGCAGCCCCGCTACCAAGATGCGGCCCATGCCGCGCCACGCGCGAAGGTCGTCCTCGACCTGCCGCAGTGCCGTCTTGATCGATCGCGGATCGACGTTGCCGTAGACCGCCACCTGCACCACGGGCAGGATCGGCTTCCAGTCGATGACCTTCAGCCGGTCCGCCTCGGGCGGCAGGTCCTGCAGGCCATCGATGCGCGTGCGCAGGTCCTCGAGCTTCTCGTCGATGTCGATGCCGTCGCCGAACTTGATGACGACCGCCCCGCCACCCTCGACGATGCTCGTCGTGACCTTCTCGACGTCATCCTCCTCGCGCACGGCATCCTCGACCTTGCGCGCAAGGCTTTCCTCGATCTCGGCGGGGCTTGCGCCCGCATACGAGAGCACGACCTGCGCGGCATCCGGGTCGACTTCGGGGAAGAACTCGCGCCGCATGGTGAGCGCGCTCCACACGCCACCAAGGACCAGCGCCCACATGACCAGCGTGACCGGCACGCGGTTGCGGACCCCAAAGCGGATCAGGCCCTCGATCACGGCGCGGTCCCGGGCACGGCCGCGGGCTCGACCACGCTGGCCGCCGATTCACCCGGACGCAGCGGCTCGACGCGGGCACCGACCTCCACGCGCCGTGCGGCATCGAGCACCACCAGCGTGCCCTGCGGCAGGGGTTCCTCGAGGGCGAGCCACTCGACATCCTCAAGACCCGACTGCGGCTGCGCACGACGGATCGCGTACGCCGTGCGCACGGGCTGCCAGCGCACGCGTCCATCCTCGACCAGCAGCAGTCGATCGTTGCGCACGCTTCGGCGGGGCACCACGGTGCGCGGCGTCGCATCGGGAGCGAACACGGTCGCTTCGACGAATGAGCCCGGAACCAGTCCAGACCCTCCCGGCAACTCGGCCCACGCCACCATCGTGCGCGCCACCGGATCATCCTCGGGCGACAGGCGCGTGAGCGAACCTTCGACCACCGCGCCTGACGCTTCGATCACCTGCACCCGCTGGCCCGTCGCCAGCGCGCCGCGGCTCGACGCGGGCAGCGCGATCGGCACTTCCAGCCGCGATGGCTCGACGATGCGCGCAATCACGCGGCCAGGCGCAACGGTCTCGCCCGGCTCGACCGGCAGCGACTGCAGGATGCCGGCGATGGGCGCCATGATCGTGGAACGCTCGACGGAGAGCCGCGCGCGCTCAGCGGCCTCGGACTGCGCTTCGCCCTGCGCAGCAAGCGCGTCGCGGCGAGGTGCGACCATCTCGAGCGCCTCGCGCGCCATCGAGAGCCCGCGGTCGGCGGCAAGCGCGGCCGTGCGCGCCCGATCGAGTTCGCGCTGCAGGGCCACGCCGTCGGCGAAGGCGGCCTCGACGCGGGCAACCTCCTCGCGTGCGAGCTTCAGTTCCTCGTCGGCCAGTCGCAGCGAATCGGCAAGCGCCCGCTCCTCGATGTCGAGGCCCTGCTTCTGGGCACGCAGCGCAGCGAGCGATTGGAGCGCCGCCTGAAGCTGGCGCCGTGCATCATCGCCATCGAGTTCAAGGAGGACGGCCCCCTTCTCGACACGCATGCCTTCGCGCACGCCGGGCCCGAGCGCCACCACCACGCCTTCCACGCGTGCAGCGACATCAGCCGACTCGAGGGCGCGCACCGTGCCGTAGCCGCGGATCCCACGGACCGCCGGCATGGGCGAGACTTCCATGACCGCAATCGGCACCGGGCGCTCATCGGGCGCCTTGCTCGCCGCGACCGGCCGCGTACGCACCATCCAGATCACGAGGACGATCGCACCGAGCACGATGCCCAAGCTCAGCGACGCGCGACGCACGAGGTCCAGCCGCGACGGGCGCGGGGCGAACGGGGCATCGTGATCGTGGGGATCCATGGCGAAGGGAGGATCGTAGTCCATGCCGCTTCGCGCGAAGCGGGCGTGCGGTTGCACGCCGCCACTAGACTCCGCGCTTCCATGGCTGAATCACCGACAAGCCTGAGTTCGAAGGACGTGGCGCACGTGGCGCGGCTGGCACGCCTGCACCTCGATGACGCCACGATCGAGTCGTATCGGACGCAGCTCGCCTCCGTGCTCACGCACATCGCTCGCCTCGGGAACGTCGACACGGCGGGCGTTGATCCGATGGCCCATCCGCTCGACACCGTGAACCGCCTCGATGATGACGAACCAGGACCGGCACTCACGCTCGACCAGGTGCTCATGAACGCACCGGCCCGCGAGGGCGACTTCATCGCGGTGCCCAAGGTGCTCGGAGGCGACAGCGCATGAACCGCCCCGATGCCACCGCTGTCGCCGCGGCCATCCGCTCGGGCGCGCTGCGTGCCGTCGATCATGCGCGCGCCACGCTCGACGCGATCGACACGGCCAATCCCGGCCTGAACGCGTACCACGAGGTCTTCCACGACGCTGCGCTCGAACGTGCCGCAGCCATCGACGCGATGATCGCAGCCGGTCGAGATCCCGGTCCGTTGGCCGGCGTGTGCGTTGCAGTCAAGGACAACATCGCCACGACCCTCGGCCAGACCACGTGCTCCAGCCGCATGCTCGAGGGCTACCGGTCACCGTTCGACGCCACGGTCGTCACGCGGCTCGTGGGTGCGGGCGCCGTGATCGTCGGCAAGACGAACATGGATGAGTTCGCGATGGGTTCGAGCAGCGAGACCTGCGCGTGGGGCGTGGTCCGCAATCCGCACGATCCCACGCGCACTCCCGGCGGTTCGAGCGGTGGCTCGGCTGCGGCGATGGCCGCGGGGCTGTGCGACTTCTCGCTCGGCTCGGACACCGGCGGCAGCATCCGTCAGCCGGCGGCCTTCTGTGGCATCGTCGGTCTGAAGCCGACCTACGGCCGCATCAGCCGATGGGGACTCGTCGCCTTCGGCAGCAGCCTCGACCAGATCGGACCGTTCACCTCCACCGTTCGTGATGCCGCGCTGGCCTACGGCGTCATGGCTGGCGTGGATGCCCACGACTCGACCAGCGCTCCTGTCCCGGTCGAGGACTGGCAGACCACGCCGCCTGCCGATCCGCGCGCGCTGCGCGTGGGCGTGCCATCGCAATACCTGCGCAACAACGATCCGGCGGTCACCGAAGCGCTCGAGCGCGCCCTCGGCCTGCTCCGCGCTGCCGGCGCAACCATCGTGGACATCGACCTGCCGATGACCGACCACGGCATCAGCACCTACTACGTGATCGCGCCCGCGGAGGCGAGCAGCAACCTCGCCCGCTTCGACGGCATCCGCTACGGGCACCGCGCGGCGCAGCGGGCAGGCGAAGGCCTGGAGGAGCTCTACGCGCGCAGCCGCAGCGAGGGCTTCGGCGCCGAAGTGCAGCGCCGCATCATGCTCGGCACGTACGTGCTGTCGAGCGGCTACTACGACGCCTACTACGACCGTGCGCTGCGGATCCGCCGACTGATCAAACAGG
>JAGWXC010000120.1 GCA_018970045.1 Planctomycetota bacterium
CGTGGGCCAGACCGTGCCCGACCTGCTGCACGACAAGCGCCTGGTGGTGCTCGACCTCGCCATGATGGTCGCCGGCACCAAGTACCGCGGCCAGTTCGAGGAGCGCATCAAGGCCGTCATGAACGAGGTCAAGCGCTCGAAGAACGTGCTGCTCTTCATCGATGAGCTCCACACGCTCGTCGGCGCCGGCGGCGCCGAGGGCGCCATCGACGCGAGCAACGTGCTGAAGCCTGCCCTCGCCCGCGGCGAGATCCAGTGCATCGGCGCCACCACCTACGACGAGTTCCGCAAGTACGTCGAGAAGGACCCCGCTCTGGAGCGGCGCTTCCAGCCGATCACGGTCGAGCCGCCGAACGCCGAGCAGACCTTCGAGATCCTCAAGGGCCTGCGCGAAAAGTACGAGTCCCACCACAAGGTGCGCTTCGGCGACGACGCGCTGCGCGCCGCGGTGGACCTCAGCGGCCGCTACATCACCGGTCGCGTGCAGCCGGACAAGTCGATCGACGTGCTCGACGAGGCCGGTGCCCGCGTGCGCCTGAAGACCATGAGCAAGCCGCCTGACCTGGCCGAGATCGAGGAGCGCATCGAGCGCCTCTCGCTCGAGAAGGACGAGGCCGTGCGTGGTGCCGACTACGAGCGCGCCGCGGACCTGCGCGACCAGGCCGAGAAGATGCGCAAGGAGAAGGAACGCCGCCAGGTCGAATGGCGCGAGCGCATGAATGAATCGCAGGCACTCGTCGACGAGGACATGATCCGCGAGGTCGTGTCGAAGATGACGGGCGTGCCGCTGACGAAGCTCGCCAAGGAGGAGTCCGAGCGCCTCATGCAGCTCGAGGCCGAGCTCCACAAGGCGGTCGTCAGCCAGGACGACGCGGTCAAGGCGGTCGCCCGCGCGATCCGCAAGGCGCGCGCCGGCCTGAAGGACCCCCGCCGCCCCATGGGCAGCTTCCTCTTCGTCGGCCCCTCGGGCGTCGGCAAGACCCTGCTCTGCAAGGCACTCGCCACCTTCATGTTCGGTGACCCCGATGCCATGATCCACCTCGACATGAGCGAGTACATGGAGAAGCACGCGGTCAGCCGCCTCGTCGGCGCGCCTCCGGGCTACGTCGGCTACGAGGAGGGCGGCCAGCTCACCGAGCGCGTGCGTCGCCGTCCCTACTCGGTGGTCCTGCTCGATGAAGTCGAGAAGGCTCACCCGGACGTCTACAACATGCTGCTGCAGATCACCGAAGAAGGCCGCCTGACCGATTCCTTCGGCCGGCACGTCGACTTCAAGAACACGATCGTGATCATGACGAGCAACATCGGTGCCGACCTGATCAAGGGCGGCTCGGCGTTCGGCTTCACCAAGCGCAGCGAGGTCGCCGACTACGACCGGATCAAGAAGCAGCTCCTCGGCGAGGCCGAGAAGTTCTTCCGCCCCGAGTTCATCAACCGCCTCGATGACATCATCGTCTTCCGGCCGCTGGTGAAGGACGACCTCACGCAGATCATCGAGATCGAACTCTCGAAGCTCCGTCAGCGCCTGGCGGACAAGGACATGAAGCTCGTGCTCGACGCCCCGGCGCGCGAGTTCCTGATCGACAAGGGCTACAACCCCGACTTCGGCGCCCGCCCGCTCCGTCGCGCGATCGGCACCTTCGTCGAGGACACCCTCGCCGAGAACCTGCTCCTGGGCGACTTCCGCCCGGGCGACACGATCCACGCGACCCGCGAGGAAGGCAAGGAGCACCTGACCTTCCGCGCCGAGCGCGCGACCGCGCCGATCAGCGACGCGTCGCCGAGCGAGACCGCCCCGAGCGCCTGAGGCCCGGGGATCACCGAGACCCAACCCGACCCCACGGCGTGTAGCCGTGGGGTTTTTTCATGGCTTTGCGCAACGCGTCATGCCGTCATGGTGCGTGGCCTCATGCGACGCACACGATGCGACGCATGGTCACTCCCGCGACCGCCGCGGACTCAAGGGTGCCAGTCGGTGACCTGATGCACCTGCGCCATCACGGCCTCGACCTGGTCGGCACTGCCGACAACGATCGGCGTGCGCTGGTGCAACCGCTGCGGGTGCAGCCCAAGCGTGGGCAGTCCGCTCGAGATCGCCTTGCCTCCTGCTTGCTCGATGATGAAGGCCATCGGGTTGGCCTCGTAGAGCAGGCGCAGCTTGCCATCGGGATGCTTCGAGGTCGGCGGGTACAGGAACACGCCGCCCGACATGAGGATGCGGTGCACATCGGCGACGAACGCACCGATGTAGCGGCTGCTGTAGCCGTGGCCGTGCGCCCACTTCAGGTAGCGCTGGTAGCCGACCGGGAAGCTCTCGGTGTACGCCTCGTTCAGGGAGTAGGTCGCGTTGCCGCTGGGCACCCGAAGCCCCTGCTTCACCAGCAGGAACGACCCCATGAACGGATCGAGCTCGAAAAGATCCACGCCGTTGCCAGTGCTGATGACGAAGGCCGTACTCGGCCCGTAGAGGATGTAACCGGCCGCGACCTGGCGCATGCCGGGCTGGCAGATGGTCGCCTCGGCGCCTTCGATGGCGGGGTCGTTGCGCAGGATCGAGAAGATCGTGCCGACGGGCCCGCACGCATCGAGGTTGCTCGAACCGTCAAGCGGGTCGAAAAGCACGCAGTACTTGCCGCCGTCCTTGCCGGTGCGGAGGATGGTGGGTTCCTCGTCCTCTTCGCTCGCCACCACGGCGATGCTCGCGCGCGAACCGAGGCAGCGCAGGATGGTCTCGTTCGCGATGACGTCCATGCGGATCTGCTCCTCGCCCTGCACGTTCTGCTCGCCCCAGTCGCCAAGCACACCCTCGAGCCGGGCGCGCCGCACCTTGTGGGCGATGGCCTTGCCGGCGAGCGAGATCGCACTGACGATCCACGAGAAGTCGCCTGATGCACCTGGGTGGCGGGCCTCTTCCTGGAGGATGTGGCTCTGGAGGCTGACGAGGTTGCCGGTGTCGACGTTCGATCGCATGCGCGAGGCTCCTGGCGGCGCGACCGTGCGCCGCATGCTGCGTATGATGGCAACTTCCCCCAAACCCGGAGACCAGCACCCATGCACCAGCCCGTGATCCTCGCCGCCAAGCGCACCCCCGTCGGCAAGTTCGGTGGCTCGCTCGCCCGCACCAGCGCCCCCGACCTCGGCGCCATCGCCATCAAGGCGGTGCTCGAGCAGGTGCCGGCCGCCAAGGAACACGTCGATGAATGCATCATGGGTTGCGTCCTGCAGGCGGGTGTCGGCCAGAACCCAGCCCGTCAGGCAGGGCTGAAGGCAGGACTGCCCCACACGCTCAGCGCCGTCACGGTGAACAAGGTCTGCGGCAGCGGTCTGCAGGCCGTCATGCAGGCGGCGACCGGGATTCGGGCGGGCGTGAACAAGGTCGTCGTCGCCGGCGGCATGGAAAACATGGACATGGCTCCACACTTCGCGCACGTCCGCGCGGGCGCCAAGTTCGGCAAGGTCGAGATGCAGGACCACATGGAGTACGACGGCCTGCGCTGCGCCTTCGAATGCTGGGGCATGGGCTTCGCCGCCGAACACATCGCTGCGACCCGCTCGGTGAGCCGCGCCGAGCAGGACCGCTTCAGCGCGCAGAGCCACCAGCGCGCCGCCCGCGCCACGGCCGAGGGCTGGTTCAAGCCCGAGATCGTCGAGATCACCCCTGAGATGATCAAGGCGAAGGCCGGTCTCGCGGCCGACGAAGGCATCCGCGGGGACTCGACCGCAGAGGGACTCGCCAAGCTCCGCCCTGCCTTCAAGCCCGACGGCAGCGTGACCGCCGCCAACGCCAGCCAGATCAGCGACGGCGCCGCCGCGGTCCTGGTCGCCTCGGAAGACGCCGCGAAGTCGATGGGCGCCAAGCCGCTCGCGCGCATCGTGGGCTGGAACACGGCGGGCGTCGAACCCAAGGAACTCTTCTTCGCACCCAAGGTCGGCATCGAGCAGTTGCTCAAGGACCACTCGCTGGCCGTGAAGGACATCGACCTCTTCGAGATCAACGAAGCCTTCGCCGCGCAGGTGCTGGCCGACATCGCCCCGCTCGGCATTGGCGAGGACCGCCTCAACATCTGCGGCGGCGGCATCGCGCTGGGCCACCCGATCGGCGCCAGCGGTGCGCGCGTGCTCTGCACGCTCGTGCACCAGCTCCACCGCACCGGCGGCAAGCGCGGCATCTGCAGCCTCTGCCTCGGCGGCGGCAACGCCGTGAGCATGCTGATCGAGATGTGCTGATGCGGGCCCCGCGCGGGCGTGCACGGGCCGGCGAATCATCGCCTGCACACGCGGTCATCGTGACGGCGATCTGCATCGCCGCAGGCACAACCCTGCCCGCATGCGATCGCGGTGATGCACCGGCTGAACAGGCCGGTTCGACCCCGATCGTTGCGCCCACGACCACGGACCAAGCCGCCGCGCCCGCCACGGAGCCAGCGGCCACCGGCGAGCCCGTTCCCTTCGTCACCGATCGGTCCTGGCCATCGTGGGCGCAGTGGCCGCGCTCGCTCGGTGCGGTCACGCTCTTCCATCCCTCGATCGAGGAGTGGCGCGGCGAGCAGCTCTTCACGCGCTCGGCCATCGAGTGCGAAGGCGGGCTCACGGGCCTCGTCACGCTGCAATGGATGGTGCGCTTCGACGGACGCTTGATGACGCTGGCCACGCCGGTCGTGGCAACCTGCGCGTGGGACGGCGATCCTGCGCGCGTGGAGCCGTGCCGTGCCACGCTCGACCGAGGCCTCGACGGCTGCACCTGGACCCTTCCCATCGAGGCAGTGCTCTCGCTGGTCTCGACCGACACCATGCCGCCGGAACCAACCGTCGACCAGGCCGATGACCTGCGGCGCGGGCGCGAGTCCGCGGCTGCGTTCAGCACCGACCTGCTCAACGACCGCGAAGCACTCTTCATGCTCGATCGCTGGCCGCGCGATGAGGAGGACCGCCCTGTGCTGCCCTCATCGACGGCCACTCCCGACGCGCCGTGTGGTACGTGGACGCTTGGACCGCTGCGCGTCCCCGGCCGCGATGGTCGCGTGCACGAGCTCCGCGCCGCTCGCTGGATCCGGCTGACGCGCACCGGTTGGACCGCACCGGCACTCGAGACCGCAGCCGCGCAGTCCGCCGACCCCATGCAGGGCGGCAGCCTGAGCGAGGCTCGCGCGCGCTTCGAACGCACGATCGCCAAACGCGACAAGGTCTACGGCTTGCTCGATCGCGCGGCGTATCGCTGGAGCGAGGCGGTCGCGCGATCCCGGCCGCAGGTCGATCCCCCGCCGCCGGAGCCGCCGCCGGGCAGTCCCTGACGCCAGGGCCGCGCCGGCCGGCATCCCTGCCGAACGGGAGCTGGAGCTCAGAGCGGCCTGCGCTTCGGCTCGCCGTCCGCGCGCGGGTACATCTTCGGCGCGCCCCGCAGCTTCTCAATGGCGACGATCGTGCCCGTGGGCGTGCGAACGCTCTCCACGACCTGCGCATGGAGCGAGTGCAGCGCCTTCTTGCTCTCGTCGATCTCGGCCTGCGCCTGCTCGCCCTTGATGAGCACGATGTGGCCACCCGGCTTGGGGAACGCGATGCAGTACTCCAGCAGCACGTTCAGGCGCGCCACCGCACGGCTCACGCAGAGGTCGAAGCGCTCGCGCAGCTCAGGCCGGTGCCCAGCGACTTCTGCCCGCAGGTTCACGGTGGTGCAGCGCAACGTCAAGCCCAGGGCCTGCACGCACTCCTGCAGGAACTCGCACTTGCGGCCGGTGGCCTCGAGCAGCGTCATGCGCAGCTCGGGCACGGCGAGCGCGAGCGGGATGCCCGGCAATCCGCCGCCCGTACCGACGTCGATCACGGTCGTCGCTCCCGTCGAGGCGATCCACGGCAGCAGCGACAGACTGTCGACGACGTGGCGGTGCCACGCCTCCTCGCCTTCGGGCACGGCCGTGAGGTTCATGGTGGCATTGGCGCGGTAGAGCGCATCGAGATAACGCCCGAGCGCATCAAGATCGCCCGCCTCGAGCTCGACGCCCAGCACCCCGAGCGCATCGATGGCCGATTGGGGCGCGCTCATGGTGCGAGCCATCCCACGATGCCGCCATCGCGCGGCCGGCGATCGTCATCGAACTCGAACGACTCGCGCTTGACGCCGCGGGGCTTCCACAGCGCAAGGCCGTACACCAAACCGACGAGGATCCATGAGACCACGAGGCTGCTCCCTCCGTAACTGACGAACGGCAGCGTGATGCCCGCGATGGGAAGCGCCCCGATGTTCATGCCGGTGTTGATGATGGCCTGCGCGCCGACGAGGCACCCCGCCCCCACGGCCACCAGGCGTGACCACGGATCGTGCGTGTGGTTGGCCACGAGGAAGCAGCCGATCGAGAACATCGCCACCAAGCCCCAGACGCCGATCGCTCCCATCACGCCCCAGCGGCAGCAGATCACGCTGAAGACCATGTCGTTGTGCTCCTCGGGAAGACGGTTGCGCTCGATCACCACGGTGGCCTCGTCCGACGGCATGCCCCACAACCCACCGGCGCCGATGAGTGTGGTCGCCCGATCGGCTTGGTACCCGATGTCGTTGCGGTACCGCGAATCGCCCTGCAACTGCGCGATGTAGGCATCCACGCGAGCCCGCTGGTGCGGCTTGAGCACACCGCCGAAGAAGGCTGCGGGCGCGACCAGCGAGGCGCAGACGGCAAAGAGCGCAATGTGGCGCTTGCGGCAACCGGCCGCCAGCAGCACACCCACCAGCACCGGGACGAAGAGCAGCGTGGTGTCGAGGTCAGGCTCGAGCGCGATGAGCGCCGCGGGCACGAGCGCGAGGAAACCGGGAAGCACGAGGCCCCGCAGCGTGCGATGGCTGCGCGTGCGCTGCAGCATCGTCGCGAGCATGAGCAGGAATGCGACCTTGGCGACTTCAGCTGGCTGGATGTCGGTGACGCCCAGGCTGATCCATCGGCGTGCACCGTTGCGCGCGCGCACGATCGACTCCGGCACGCCCGGCGCGATCACGACCAGCAGCAGCACGACCGAGGCTGCGAAGATGAATGGGCTCCACCGCTCGAGGTTCGCAGGCCGACACCATGGCGACCACGCCACGCCCGCAGCGGCCACCAAGCCGATGGCCAGGTACATGAGATGGCGCGATGCGAACCCAGGCTCGGTCGTGCCGATCGCCGAGGCGCCGATCAGCGAGAGCGCCAGTGCGGGCACGACCACGAGGATCCCCGGATTCAGCAACCGTTCGAGACTCACGCGCGGCGAGCCGGAACCCTTGAATTCGCTTGCAGCCAAGCGCCCCATCAGCGTGCTCCGCCCAGCGTCTGGAGCTGGTCCGGCGGCGTCGACGCATCGGGGAACCGAACGACCGAGCGCGAGCGAAGCGCGTCACCGAGGTACCCCTCGTCGGCGCATGCCCGCACGAGCGCGGCGGCGATCGGGCCGGCCGACTTGCCGCCACCACCGCCGTGATCCACGAACGTGCAGAATGCGATGCGCGGCCGGCCATCGGCGCGTGCGCCGGCGAAGCCCGCGGCCCATGCATGATCCTTGGACGTGACGACGTCCTTGGTGCCAT
>JAGWXC010000121.1 GCA_018970045.1 Planctomycetota bacterium
GCCGTACCACTGCACGACGCCGTCCTTGATGATGAAGAACCGCGGGGTGGAGGTGCGGTACGTGCCGTGCTGGAACGCGGCCAGCACGCTTCGATCAGGATCCGCAGTGATCGCGCAGGGGAAATGGTCGGCAACACCAGCCTTGCCGTACCACGCGCGGACCGCATCCGGCTGCTCGTCGGTCGTTGCGATGAAGCGCACGCCCTTGGCACCGAAGTCCCGCATGACCTGCTCGATCAGCGAGGCGTACTCCTTGCAGTGGCTGCAATCGGTGCCGAAGAAGTCGATCACGTAGATCACGCCGGGCGCCCAGGCGGTTTCCGGTGCACCCACGATCCAGTGATCGAATGTGGGGAAGGCTGCGCGCACGCCGGGCTTCATCGGCGGGTCCACGCGGGCGAAGGCCGTTGATGGCTTGGGCGGCAGCGGCGTGGCGGGGCGCGCGGGCTGCGCGGGTTGACTCGGTGCGGCGGTCGGTGCGCCCGCCTCGGTCGGCACGACGGCGGTGACCGCAAGATCCACAACGCCCTGGCCCTCGATCACGAAGCTGACCTTCTTCGAGAGTTGCTCGCCGCGCTGTGATTCGCTGGGCTTGAGGGTGACGACCGCCTCGGCGGTGGCACCCGGCGCGATGGGCGCGGTTGGCCAGGTCGACGTGGTGCACGCGCAGTTTCCTGCCGCGGTGACCACCTTCACGGGCTCGCTCCCGGTGTTGCGAAGAAGAACCGGCATCGATCGCTCTGAGCCGAGCGGAATCGAGCCCAGGTCGAGCGTGGCTGGTTCGACCACCACGGTGATCGCAGCCACGTGCCGGCAGACCCATCGGAGCAGTTGACCAAGTCGCATGCGCAAGAGGCTACCGCGGCCAAGCGGGTGCGCCCCAATCAAGCTTGCACGGTCGCTTCGATGAAGTCGGGGATCAGGCCGAGCGACCGATACGCCGCCAGCGTGCGCGGCGGCAGTCGGTCGAACCGTCCGATCTTTCCGCGGCACCCGCGCTCGCCACAGTTGCAGCGCATGGTCCACACATCATCCGCGCCGAGGAACGTGGAGTAGTCGTGGGTGAGTTCATCGCCCGGGCGGATCGCGCGCAGCGCCACGACCAGCAGCCGGCGTCCTTCGCGGAAGAGCGCCGTGGCGGGCCGGCACGAGTGGTTCGCGAATGCCCCCGGCCGCGAGCCCGGGTCGAGGTAGGACTCGGGGCCGAAGCGGATGCAATTGGCCGCGCGGCGCGGATCGCGGTCCCACATGGACCAGACCGCGGCTGCCGACACGATGCGGCCGCGCAGGTCGAGGATCACGGCATCGCGCTCGAATCGCTGCAGGGCCACGAGGCCGCGACCGTTGCGCACAGTCTGGACGGCGTAGGGCGGGACGGTCGGCATCTGATGGGCAAAGTACCCGGCACACCGATCATCGTCACGGATCCTTGACTGGGCGTTCGCACGGTCTGCATACATCGATCGTGGAATCTCGGCATGCCCATGCATGGACACGTTCGATCCATTGAACCACGGGATCGACTCGCAGAACGCATGGCGTTCCTCCGGGCACTGCTGCGGCGCGGCACGACGATTGCCAGCGCCACGCCATCGAGCCGATGGATGTGCCGCGAACTGTGCCGGTGGGTCGACCCGACGCGGCCGCAACGGATTCTCGAACTCGGGGCGGGAACCGGCGTGGTGACCCGCACGATCCTCCACCGCATGCACTCCGGCAGCGCGCTCGTCGCGGTCGAGTTGCTGGATGACTTCGCGCCGTTCTTGCGGCGCGGGTCCGATCGCGCGACGATCCTCTTCGGCTGCGTCACGCAGCTCAGAGAGCGGCTCGAGGCTGCTGGCCCGTTCGACCTTGTCGTCAGCGGGCTGCCCTTCCCGAGCCTGCCTAGGCCCGCACGACGCGCCGTGCTGTCGATCATGGCTTCCGCCTCGCCGGGCGCCAGGTTCAGCCAGCTGACCGAGCTTCCGATGCTCTACCGTGGTCTCTACCGACGCTACTTCCGAACCGTCCGATTCAGGTTTGTGGGACTCAATGTTCCGCCCGGTGGCGTCTACCACTGCACGGGTGCCCGTGCGATGCGAGTGTGGTAGTACCACGACATGTCGACGTTCGCACCTCCGCCGCCGATCCCGACGGAACGCCACCACGGCATCGATGCGCTGCGTGGGGCGATGATGCTGCTGGGCGTCGTGCTGCACCTGGCGATCAATTACGTCGAGGGACCGGAGGACGGCACGTGGCCCTTCCGCGATCCGGCGCGAAGTCCGCTGGCGGGCCTCGTCGTGCTCGCGATCCACACCTTCCGCATGCCGGTCTTCTTCGTGATGAGCGGCTACTTCGCGGCGATGCTCATCGAGCGGCGCGGCGTGTGGGGCTACGCCCGCAATCGCGCGCAGCGGATCGTGCTGCCTTCGGTCGTATCGTGGTTCGTGCTGTTTCCCCTGACGATGCTGGCGTTCGTCTTCGTGCGGTTGCAGACGGACCAGGTCGACGACGCCACGCGGGCCGCGCTCTTCACGGCGGCGCTCAAGCATCCATGGGCGAATCCGGGCCCGATCCACCTCTGGTTCCTCGAGGTCCTCATCATCATCCAGGCCCTCTCGCTGCCCGCCGTCGCTCTGGCGGCCATGCTGCCGGACCCGCTCCGATCGCTCGCGGCCCGCGCGCGGCATGCGCTCTTCATGGGTCGCGCACGATGGCTGCTCGTTCCGGTGCTCGCCACGCTCACGACGATCACCATGCTCCCGATGCACCGTCCGGGCATCGACACGCCGCATTCGTTCCTGGTGTCGCCGGCCATCCTCGCGTGCTACACGCTGTACTTCGTGGGCGGTTGGTGCATCCGTCGCGAGGCGGGCATGGTGGCGCGGCTCATCAGGACGAGCTGGTGGCATGTGGGGCTTGGATGCGGCGCGCTCGTGCTTGCCCTCGTGGCGGCCATCGCATGGTTCGTGGTCACCGGACACGGCCAACGTTCGGCGCCGGCGTTGCTGGCCGCCGCGCAGGCAACGAGTGCGGCAGCCTGCTGGCTGCTGGTGCTGGGACTGATCGGCGTGGCCGAGCGCGTGCTCGCGCGACCAAGGCCGGCGGTCCGATGGCTCGTCGATGCCTCGTTCTGGATCTATCTGGTGCACCTACCGCTGTGCGTGGTCGTGCCGTGGATCGTGAGCGACCTGCCCATGGGCGCCTTCGGGCGGTTCTCGATCTCGTTCGTCATCGTGTCGGCGCTTCTGGCGCTCAGCTACGAATCCGTGCTCATGATCGTGGCGCCGCGGCGTGGGTCCTAGACTGCCCGGGTGGACCAGTCCGCCCGAAACGACGTGCGCCGCGCGCTTCCGATCGGCGGCATGTCGTGCGCCGCGTGCGCGCTCAAGATCGAGCGTGGGCTCGCCGCCGTACCGGGTGTGAGGCAGGCGAGCGTCAACTTCGCCACCCGCACGGCGACGCTCGAGTGCGATGAAGGGACCACGTCGCAGGTGCTCGCCCAGGCGGTCGAACGACTGGGCTATCACGCCATCATGCCGCGCGAAGGCGATGATCCGCGCGCCGCCATGGTGGCCGCGCGCGAAGCCGAGGGGCGCGACCTGAAGTCACGGATGATCGTGGGCATTCTGCTGGCGGCGCCGGTCGTGGCGATTGCGATGACGCATGGCAGCGTGGCGTGGCTGCACGGCGCGTGGACCGAGTGGGTGCAGGCGGTCTTGGGCACGGCGGCGATGGCCGTCTGCGGATGGCCGTTCATCGTGCGCGCCTGGCGCCAGGCCACGGTCGGCACGACGTCGATGGACACGTTGGTCGCGCTCGGCAGCGGCGTGGCGTGGCTTTGGTCGATGCTGATCCTGCTGGTTCCGTCGATCGCCGACATGGTGCGCGACGCAGGAGCGGCCGAAGCGCACGGCGCGCCGGTGCAGTTCGAGGCAGCGGCATCGATCGTCGTGCTGGTCACGCTGGGCAAGTGGCTCGAATGGCGCGCCACGCGATCGGCCAGCCACGCGATCGAATCGCTCGTGGATCTTGCTCCGCCACGGGCGGTGGTGCTTCGTGGTGGGACCGAATGCGAGATCAGCGCGACGGAGGTCGCGGTGGGGGATCTCGTCGTGATCCGTCCCGGCAGCCGCGTGCCGGTCGACGGCACGATCGAGTCGGGGCGATCGAGCGTGGATGAATCGATGCTGACCGGCGAGCCGATGCCCGTCGACAAGGCCCCGGGCGATCGCGTACTCGGCGGAACGGTCAACGGATCGGGTGCGCTGCGCATGATCGCCCAGCAGGTGGGCCGCGCCACGGTGCTCGCGCAGGTCGTGCGCGCGGTCGAGGATGCGCAGGGGAGCAAGGCGCCGATCGCGCGGCTGGCCGATCGCGTGAGCGCGCGCTTCGTGCCCGCGGTGCTGGCGATCGCCGTCCTCACGGCGGCGGCGTGGCTGCTGCTTGGCCCCGCCGAGGACCGGGTTGCGCGAGCGATCGTGGCGATGGTGTCGACGCTGATCATTGCGTGTCCATGCGCGATGGGGCTCGCGACACCTGCTGCCATCATGGCCGGCACGGCGGCGGCGGCACGCCGAGGGATCTTGGTCAAGGGCGGTGCTGCGCTCGAGGCGCTCGCGTGCACGACCACGATCGTCCTCGACAAGACGGGCACGATCACCGAAGGTCGACCGCGTGTCTCGAGCGTGACCGCGTTCGCCGGATCCACCGAGCGCGAGGTGCTCTCGGCCGCCGCATCGATCGAGCGATCGAGCGAGCACCCGCTGGCGCGGGCCATCGTCACTGCCGCTGACGAGCGGGGGATCCTGCTCAAGCCGGCGACCGACGTTGTGGCCCATTCCGGGCAGGGCGTCGAAGGGGTGGTCGGCGGTCAGCGCGTGCGCGTAGGAACGCCCGCGTGGCTCACGGCGACCGGGCTGGCCGTGCCGGCCCATGACGACGACGCCTCGACGATCGCCCTGGTCGCGGCGGGCGATCGCGTGCTGGGTTCGATCCAACTCCGTGATGCGTCGCGTTCCGGGAGCGCGGCTGCCGTGGCGGCGCTGCGTGCGCTTGGCATCGAGCCGGTGATGCTGACGGGCGATCGTGCGGCTCCGGCCAGGGCGATCGCCGCCGAGGTAGGGATCGATCGCGTGATTGCGGGCGTGCTGCCGCATGACAAGGCGGGCACGATCATCGCTCTGCAGCGTGGCGGTGCGAGGGTAGCCATGGTGGGCGACGGCATCAACGATGCGCCTGCGCTCGCGCAGGCCGAGGTGGGCATCGCCATGGGCTGCGGTGCCGCGATCGCGCTCGAGGCCGCGGACATCACGCTGATGCGCGGGGACCTTGCTGCGCTGCCGGTCGCGGTGCGCGCAGCACGGCGCACGCTGCGCACCATCAAGCAGAACCTCTGGTGGGCCTTTGGCTACAACGCGCTGATGATCCCCGTGGCCGCCGGCGCGCTCTGGCCCTGGACCGGTTGGATGCTCCCACCGATGCTCGCCAGCGCTGCCATGGCGCTCAGCAGCGTGAGCGTGGTGCTTAACAGCCTGCGGTTGCTGCGGCGCGAGCGTTGAGCCACGGGGCGGGCACGGTCGTGCACGAGGTCAGCATCACGTCGCGGTGCCCCCGATTCGGCCGAACACGCCCACGAGGCGCTGGATCGTGCCGTCACTGCCTCGCGATGCCGAGATGCTCACCCAGATCGGACAGGCCGATCGCCCGGCGTACTGCTCGACGAACTCCGTGGACCACTCGTTGGCAAGCCCAAGATGGCGGGTCAGTGCGGCAGCGAACGCCGCGGCGGCTCCCGGTCGAACCAGCGCGCTGGCGTGCATGCCGACGGCCTTGGCCGCAGGGATGCCGGTGAGCGATTCGCAGGCGGGATTCACTTCCGAGACCACGCCGTCCGGATCGGCAGTGAACATGCCCTCGCGGGCGTGCGTGAAGACGAGATTCGCCATCTCGAGTCGCCGCTCGAGCGATCGTCGCTCGAACGCGCTGGCGAAGGCCGCGGCGCACACCCGCAGCATGCTGACCTCGGTGTCGGTCCACGCGTGCGAGGTGCGCACATGGTCGAACCCGACGAAGCCCAGCAGCCTGCCGTCGAAGGACATGGGCAGCACGAGCAGCGAGGTGATGCCCTGCGGCTCGAGGATCTCGCGCTCGCCGGTCGCATGTGCCGGCAGGTCGTCGAGCGAGGTCAGGCGGATCATGCGGCCCGCACGCATCCGCGTCATCCACCATGGGAAGCCCTCGGTCGGCACGTTCTGCAGTTCGCCGATCTGGGCGCTCGTGCCCACCGAGCACCACTCGTGCGTGTTGCTCATGACGTCGGTTTCGGGTGAGAACCGGAAGACGTACGCTCGGGCGACGCCGAACATCTCGCCGACGCCGCCGAGGGTGCGGTAGACCACGGCGTCGATGTCGCCGACCGGACGGTTCATGAGTTCATCGGCCACGGTCGACAGCAGGTCGAGCAGCCGATCGTCGGATCGGCGATGTGGCGTCGGAACGTGTGCGCCCACGGTCGAATCAAAGCTCATCGTCGCGCGATGCTAAGGAGTCTGGAGCCGTGCTGCGCATCGAACCCATGCAGGCATCAGGGCGATCCCGTGCATGCGCTCACTCGGGGGACGTACGATTCGACGATGCGGATCGCTCTCGCCACCGCTTGCGAACTTCCGAGGCCCGACGGCGACGTGCCTGTGCTTGCTGCAGCGGCGTCACGTCGTGGTTGGTCGTGCCGGGCGCACGCTTGGGACGAGCCCGGGGTCGTGTGGAGCGCGTTCGACGTGGTGCTCGTGCGATCGACGTGGGACTATCTCGGGAAGCTCGCCGCCTTCCGTGAGTGGATCAGTTCGGCAGGGGCATCGACGCAACTGGTCAACCCGCCCGACACGCTGCACTGGAACCTGCACAAGCGGTACCTCCTTGAACTCGAGGCCCACGGCGTGCCCGTCGTCCCCACCATGCTGCTTGGACGTGGTGCATGCCCCGATTGGCGCGAGCCGTTCGCTCGGTACGGCGAACTCGTGCTCAAGCCCGCAGAGAGCGCAGGTTCGTTCGGCACCATCCGCGTGGCAGCGGGCGATCATGCTCGAGCAGCGTCGCATCGGGCGGAGCATGCGAACCGCGAACTGCTCGTGCAGCCCTTCCTGCCGAGTGTCGTCGATCGAGGCGAGACGAACCTCATCATGATCGCTGGCTCGTTCTCGCATGCCGTCCGCAAGGGAGCGCGATGGGCGGGCGAGCCGGAGCAGTCGCGCGGCCTGGTCGAACCCACCGCCGAGGAACTCGACGTGGCGCAACGTGTGCTCGAGGTGACGCAACGCCTTGGGCACGGGGTGCCGGCCTATGCGC
>JAGWXC010000122.1 GCA_018970045.1 Planctomycetota bacterium
CCAAGGCGGCCCAGACACCACGGCGGCCGTGGGGCGGCTTGGTCATCTCTTGGTCCAGCAGGATCTTACGAAGGAGGCGGAGCCACTCCTGCTCGAGGCAATCAGTGCCGCCACGCGGGAAGGCGAGCCAGCCAAGTCGGTCCTCGATCAGGCGCAGGGCGACCTCGCACGCATCAAGCCGAACAGCGCTGCGCCGGAAACTCGCTGAAACCGAGCGAGTTCTTGCTTCCGTTCAAGCGGGCATCGGACACACTCCAACCACCGGCGGGGCGTGCGTTCGGGCCAAGGACCACTTCATGCGCACGACTCTTCTGGCTGTCCTTTCAGTCGCTCTCGTCACACCATCGTTGGCAGCCGATGTCGGCCCGACGTGGCAAGAGGATCCCGATGCGGGCTCCGTGCCCACCACCAGTCAAGGCGTACGGGTCATGGGCGTGGGCACGGTCAACCGGGTCAACGGATCGACCTCCGCCACATCGCCCTTCACCGAGGGACTTGCGGGGATGGACCCAGTCGATCTGTACGAGATCGACATCACGAGCCCTGCGACCTTCACCGTCGTCACGGGGCCCGAGTTCGATTCGCGGATCTTCCTCTTCCGCAAGGAAGGATCGTCGTGCAGCCCGCTGGCGATTCCGGTCGCTGCGAACCATCGTCGCACGCCCGGTCTGAACGGCTCTGAGCTGAAGGCCATTCCAGGGCTTGCTGCCGGCACGTACTACCTGGCCATCTCCGGCGCACCGGCGACCCCGCGTGGCTGGGTCGCGGCAGGCAGCGGGGGCTTCTCACTCGTCGATCTCTTTGCCTTCCCTGCGGATGGGCTCGGCACGCAGTTTCCGCTCGTGGCCGGAGCATCGCTCGCTGAGTGGACCACACCCCTCGGCATAGCAACAGGCTCCTACAGCATGACCGTCAACGGAATCACGCCGAAAGCGGCCGCGATCTGCTCTGACGCGGGCCGTGTCTTGGATGGCGTGAGTTCATTCGACCTCACTGGCGGCAGCACGTCGCCCGAGACGCTGCCCAGCGGCTGCGAGCCGGGAATCGCCGGCATCACGCGCACGATCTGGGTTCGTTACACAGCCACATGTGACGGGCAACTCACGATTGGTGCGCAACCGACATCACCGACCCAGAACCCACTCGCCATCGCGGCATGGCTGGGCTGCTGTGATCAGCGGATTCCGGTCGGCTGCGATGCCGCTGCAACGCCTGCCGGTCAAGCCATGACCGCGTTCCCGGTCCGCGCTGGCGACAGCGTGCTGCTGGCGATCGGGGTCAAGATGACCTCGAGCACGCTGCCGGCGGCCGTGATGGGCGAGCTCTTCATCGAGTGCTCGGCGACCCTGGCCTGCGGCGATGAGCGAGCTGGATCCTGCTTCAGCCCGCACGACACGCCGTTCTGCAATGCCGGCGACTGCTGCGCAGCGGTGTGCGCCATCGACCCGTACTGCTGTGCCGTGATGTGGGACAACACGTGCGTGAGTGGTGCCATGAGCGTGTGCATCGAGACCACGCCAAACCCTGACATCAATGGCGATGGAGCCGTGGACGGGAAGGACCTCGCGCTCCTCCTGTCATCGTGGGGCACCTGAGCCCAACTCGGGCGGACCTAGCATGGCGCCCATGCATCACGACGCCCCGACCGGCGGCATGACCACGATGGACCCATCGATCGTGCACGATGAACTTTCCTGGGCCCATGCCCTCGTGGGCACCGAGCGCGGCCGCTACCGCATCGTGTCGCTGCGTGGCATGGGTGGCTTCGGCGCGGTCTTCGAGGCCGAGCAGATGGCGCCTGTGCAACGACGTGTTGCCTTGAAGATCCCCAACCCGTCGATGCGGTCTGCGGAGCGTGATGCACGATTCCAGGATGAGGCCCAGTCACTGGCCACCATGCGCCACCCGGGCATCGCCACGGTTCTTGATGTGGGACTGCTCCCGGGTGGACTGCCCTTCATGGCGATGGAGTTCGTGGAGGGCCGGCCCTTCGATGACGCCGCCAATGATCTGCGACTGCCGCTCGAGCGCCGCATCGCGCTCCTGGCGAGCGTGTGCGACGCTGTGCAGCACGCACACACCAAGGGCATCGTGCACCGCGACCTCAAGCCAGCCAACGTGCTGCTCGAAGAAGGCGATCGCGGCCTGCGGACCAAGGTCATCGACTTCGGCGTGGCAGCCTTGGTGGATGATGCGCCCCAGGACCACGGCGAGGTCCACGGCACGCCTGCGTTCATGAGCCCTGAGCAGCTCCGTGCGTCACGCGACATCGACACCCGGACCGACGTCTGGGCATTGGGCGTGATGCTCTTCCAGCAGCTGACCGGCGTGTTGCCCTGGCTGCCGAGCGGCGACCGGGTCCTTGATGCGGAGCGCGTCGGCGCTCGATCGCTTCCTGCGGCGAGCGCGCAGTGGTCGGTGATCGGCCAGGAACAGCCGATGCTCCGATCGATGGAAGCCACTCGGCGCGCATCGACCGAACGCGCCCATGCACTGGCCATCGCAGGCGATCTTGACGCGATCTGCTCCAAGTGCCTGGATCATGATCCGGAACAGCGTTACTCGAGCGCCGCCGCGCTCGCGGCCGACCTGCGCGCGTGGCTTGCGCATGATCCTGTGAGCGCCGTGGCACCGTCGATGCACTATCGCGCACGGTGCCTGCTTCGCAAGCACCCGCGAACGGTCGCTGGACTGGGTGTGGTTGCGCTGGGCACCCTTGGTGCCGCCATCGTCATGGGGGTGCTGTGGCAACACGCGCGGCACGCCGAAGCCGCTGCGGTGGCGAGTCGTGATCGAGCAGAACGCACGCTGGGCACATTCTTGGCGAGCCTGCGTGCCGCGGATGCACTGGCGGCATCGAATGATGCGGCGATCACGATTCCCGCGTTGCTCGAGCGCATCGAATGGAATGCGCAGGCCGACCTCGCCGAGGATCTCGACGCCCTCACGAACGTGCGTGACACGGTGGCTGTCGTGCATCTGGCGAACCAGGACTTCGAGGCTGCGCGCCGCAACTTGGATGCCGCGATCGCCGTGCATCGGCAGCAGGTCGCGGCGGCCCGCGATGAGGCCGAGCGCACGCAAGCCAGCCTCGAACTCGCGGCGTCGTTGCATCAGCTCGGGCGCGCGCGCTGGCTCTTGCAGGATGTTGCCGGCTCGCGCGAGGCCTTCACCGAGAGCCTCGCGCTGCGTGAGGCCAACGACCCGTCGTCCATCGATGCGATGGCCGACACGATGCAGATGGTGAGTGCCGTCGAGGAGCGTGCGGGCAATCTGGCACGAAGCGATGACCTGGGTGACCGATCCATCGCGATGCTCAAGGATGCCGGACGGCAGGGGAGCGATGCGCATGTGGCTGTCCTGATGACACGGGCCAACACCTTGCTGCGCTCGGGTCGAAGCCAGGAAGCGATGGAGCGCTTCGCCGACGTCGCGCGCGTGCTCGCTGCGGCCGGCCGGCCCGACGACTGGCGTGCCGGGCGCGCCCTGAGCCAACTGGCGCTGCTGCAGGCGAAGTCAGGCGACACCATGGGGGCCCTGCCGAACTACGAGCGCGCGCTCGAGATCAGTGCGCGGCGCTTCGGTGCATCGCACCAACTCGTGACCAGCATCCACCACCGGATCGCGGAGCTCATGCTGCAGCAGGGAGCGACGCTCGATCGCGCTCGCGACCATGCGGTGCTGGCGATCGACGGTCGCCGGCTCGATGGCCGAAGGTCACTGGATCTGGCCGCCAGCCTTGAGCTCGGGGCACGCATCGAGCGCGCACGCGGCGATCGAGCGCAGTCCATCGCGCTGCAGCGTGGTGCACTCGATGTACGCCGGGCCGCGAACCCGATCGGCGACGCATCGACCATGGTCTGCACGGCCACGCTGGGTGACTGGCTTGCGCAGGACGGAGCGTGCGATGCGGCGCGACCGATCCTGCTCGAGGCGATCGAGCGAGGCGAGCGATCGGCAGGCAACGTCCCTGCGGTCGATGCCGCGCTTTCGGCTGCGCGCGCGGCGCTGGCTCGATGCGGAACGGTCACCACCCCACAGCGCTAGCCATTGGGGTTCCTGGCCTCGCCCGCCCTCGGTGCGCGTGTCAAGGATCGATCAGCCAGGTCCCCAGCGCAACGCAGCCTTGGCGATGCGGGCACCGAACAGGCGTGCCGTGTCGCGGTCCCCGACCGGTGGCGTGAGGTCCGGGCCCTTGTCGCCGTCGGACTGCGCCATCATGCCCGTCCACGAACCGATGCGGTTGATGCGCGTGTCGCCGCTGCCGCTGGGGAAGATCCCCTGACTGACCCACACCATGCTGTGCTGGCACGCAAAGGTCATGATCGCATCGAGGCAATGCAGCTTGTCGCCCGAGAGGCTCGCGCTGTTGGTGAATCCAGCGGCAAGCTTGTCGCGCCAGCCTTGGCGGTGCCAGATGCCGCCGGTGTGATCCATGAACTGCTTGAAGTCGGCCGTCACGGTTCCCATGAAGGTTGGGCAGCCGAAGACGATCGCAGCCGCATCATGCAGGTGCTTCCAGCCCCCATCCTTCTCGTGGTCACCATGCGCCGGCAAGTCGCTGGTCGGCACGAGCACGGCATCGATGCCCTCGACACCGGCTGCGCCGGCTTGGATGCACTCAGCAACAACCTTGGTGTGACCGAACTTGCTGTGGTAGACGATCGCGATCTTCATGGGTGACTCCTGTGGAGCACGCACTTCGCAGCCCATGCCGTGCGGATGCACCCGACTCAGCGAGCGGGTGCGGGCTGCGTGGCGGTTGGCGCGGCATCCGATGCACCAGCGCGGCGACCCGCCCAATCCACGCCGCCCTTGAGGTGGCTGCGGAAGAGCGGCTCGGCAAACGATTCCTTGGTGTGGCCTCCACCGGTGTACCAGGCGCGACCCTTGCCGACCTCGTGGCACCAGGTGGTCGGGTGGTCACCATCCATGCCGCCACCGGTGTAGCTCGACTCATCGAGGCTCGCGAGGATCATCATGCCCTTCACTGAGCGCGGATTCGTTCGGTAGACGTACCACTCGTCGGTGCGCTTGAGCTCGGCTGGCCAGCCAGCCATGCTCGGATGGTCCTTCGACTCGTTGCGCACGACCGCTTCCTGGATCGCAGGGTGGGTCTTGAAGTACGCACCGACGAGCCGGCCGTACCACGGCCAGTCGTACTCGGTGTCGCTGGCCGAATGGATGCCCACGTAGCCGCCGCCATCCTCGATGAATCGCTCGAACGCCTGCTGTTGGGCATCGTCGAGCACATCGCCTGTCGTGTTCAGGAAGACGACCACGCGGAACCGCTCGAGGTTTGCGGGCGTGAACGCCGAGGCATCCTCGGTGGCATCGACGATGTAGGTCGGCGCGAGGAACTCCTTCATCGCCGCCACGCCGGTCTCGATGCTGTCGTGCCGGAAGCCCGCGGTCTTCGAGAAGATGAGCACGCCGGCCTTGGCCGGCACGATGGGAACCTGCGACAGGGTGGGCACGCCCTGCATGCCCTGCGTGGCGGGGTCAGCCGGCCCTGCAGTCCCTGCAGGGTGCGATGCATCCAGCACCGCTGCGCCGCTTGGCGCGCCGACGACCGCCACGACGAAGCCCACTGCACCGATGGCCAGGGACGGAGGCAGCGCGACCATGAAGGCCTCGCGCACCGTTCCCCAGGCCCGCTGTGCAGCGCCCCACGCGATCCGTGACGTGAAGGCAGCGGCCATGCACGAACGGTACGAGGCCCGTTCGCGCACAGGAGCCTTCTGCAAGGTTGTCCACAGCGACACGATCGATCGATTCACGGCGCAGGAAGGGTGTTGACCGCGGTGATGGCGGGATCCTGCACGAGTTCCGCGAGTCGAGCCGGCAACGCCCGGCCAACCACCACGCGCGCTGCCTCATTGATGCCCGGTTCCGAGAGCCGTGCTGCGAGTGCGCCAAGCGCGGAGCTCTCGGTCACCGCGATCGAGACCCAGACCGTGCCATCGGGCAACGTGCTGGTGGTCGCCGCTGGCGGTGCACCAAGGAGCGCCGCACGGACGAGGTCTGCACCCAGAAGATCCCAGGCACGATCGAGCTCGGCGGTCGTGAGCGGGCGAGCGATGCGCGTGCGCATGGCCGTGATCGCCGCGCCGGCCTCAGCCGGCACGAGGTCACGATCAAGCCCACCAGTGGCCGTCATCGATGAGCGGCGAGTCCGCAGGGCACCGTCGATCATGCGCTGCAGGCTCGGCCAGGCTTCGATCCTGAGCAGGCCATCCTGCGCCGACCATGCCGCGCTGCGACCACCTTGGTCCGTCCAGAGTTCGCGGCCCGTGAGCTTCTGCAGTTCACGCACCAAGCGCTCGGTCGCTTGCGTGACGATGGCCTGATCGGCACCAAGGCCAACCAGATCGCGGACGTCGTAGAGCACGGTGACGGGATCTTCGGCGGGTGCGACCGGCGCTGCGGGCTCGTGCGCAGGATCGCTGGCGTTGGAGGCATCGCGAGGCTCGCCAGGCGCATCCCGTGTTGCGTCGGCTTGGGCATCCTGCTTGGCATCGGTCAGTGCGTCCGACCTGTGTTGCGACGCCTCGAGCTCCCGAACCACGCCGCGATCGGCCGGTGCCGCCGTGCCTGCAGCAGGAGCGCTCCAACCGCCTGTCGAGGAGCGGCTCACGTCGGATTGATCACGCGCGACTGGTGCTGCAGGCTTCGCCGGGCGTGACGCCATCGAATCCATCTTGCCCTTCGTGCCACCGCCGAATCCACCTGCAGCGCCTTGGGAACCACCGCCGCCGCCTCCAATCATGCCACCGGGCATACCACCTGCGTCGCCACCAGCGAGTCGGCGGCTTCGGGAGAGCGACTCCGTGCGCTCCACAACGCGACCACCAGCAGGTGAACTCGGCGCGACCACCGGCGCCGTTGCCGTGTTGGGCACCGCTGCAGCCTGCGTGGGAGCCGCGCTCGTCGGCGCGGGCACAGCGCCCGCGACCATCGGCGAACTCGGCGCCGCCTCGGTCGCGACGCCGAAGGACTCGCGCCCATCCTCGTCATGGCCCGCCGAACCGAAGACCCCGCGCGACAGGCCCTCGACCACCGGGATCGGTCCGCCGCGCCACTCGCCGAAGAAGCCATCGAACCGCGTGCCTTGCGGCAATTCGATCGGCACCGGCACGAGCAGCGCACGACCGCCGATCGTCACACGCGCTTTCTCGATCGCCACGAAGCTCGTGAAGGGCGTCATGACCTGCCAGCCTTCACCAAGGCTCGTGACGCGGCGCCGCACGTCGGCCGGCACGGCATCCTGCTCGAGTTCCTTGAGGACAGGAGCCAGTGCATCATCGACCTGGC
>JAGWXC010000123.1 GCA_018970045.1 Planctomycetota bacterium
CGCCTGCTCAGAAACTGGCGCGGATGTCAACCTGTGGTCACTGACTGGCACTGCGCGCCAGCTTTCCTCGCAGGCTGCGGAACTCGCTCGGCGAGGCATGCCGCGCCCCCTTTCCGCGACGGCCGCAGGACAGCACACTCGTAGCGCCCAGCATGAGCGTCTGTGGCTTCATCAACAGGGCCGCGCTCGTCCGGAGCGACCGAGCGGTTCCGAGCTGCGCGGCCTGCGGAGTCGCGAAGGCGGCACGCTGTGGGACCATCGGAGGCGGGTGCTCGCCCCGCCGAGCGACGCAGGAGGAGCGCGCGCGGAGCCGGGTGCAGCGCGCGCGTCCGCGCGGCCGGAACCCGAGGTCGCGGGAGGACGAGCGCACTGAAGCGCCGTGGATGAGCGCGGGTTGGCCGCGCGTCCGCGCAGCCGGAACCCGAGGTCGCGGGAGGACGAGCGCACTGAAGCGCCGTGGATGAGCGCGGGTTGGCCGCGCGTCCGCGCAGCCGGAACCCGAGGTCGCGGGAGAACGAGCGCACTGAAGCGCCGTGGATGAGCGCGGGTTGGCCGCGCGTCCGCGCGGACGGAACCCGAGGGAGCGGGAGGACGAGCGCGAAGTCACCCCCTCAGCGCATTCGCGCAAAAGACTCCTCGTTTACATCACTCCGACGTCACGTTCGGGGGTCAAGATTGCACGGGCCGTGGTCTAGGACCCGCCCGCGATCACTTCGCCGCGGGCGCAGCCGGCGCCGCGGGGGCGGCCGGCGCAGCTGCCGCCTTGGCTTCGTCGGCGGTCAGCAGCGAGGCCTTCGTGATCATCACGTCCTCGAGCGGCACGTCGCTCATGCCGCCCTTCTTGCCCGTCTTCACGTTGCGGATCGCGTCGACCACGTCCATGCCGCCGATCACGCGACCGAATACGGCGTAGGCAGCACCGTCACGCGGCATGTCCAGGCCGCCGTTGTCGACGACGTTGATGAAGAACTGGCTCGTGGCGCTGTCGGCCACCATGGTGCGGGCCATGGCGATCGTGCCGCGCGTGTTCTTGAGGCCGTTCTTCCATTCGTTCTTGATGGGGTCGCGCGTGTCCTTCTGCTTCATGTCGGGCGTGAAGCCGCCGCCCTGGATCATGAAGTTGCCGATGACGCGGTGGAAGGTCGTGCCGTCGTAGTGGCCGTCCTTGATGTACTGCACGAAGTTCGCGACGCTGAGCGGCGCCTTGGTCTCGTTGAGCTCGAGGATGATGTCGCCCTTGCTCGTGGAGAGCTTGGCGAAGACGAGCTTGTCGGCGGCGGGTGCCGCGGCCGCCGGGGCGGTGGGCGCAGCGGGGGCCGGCTTGGCGGCATCCTGGGCAGCGGCGACGGTGGTCAGCGAAAGAACGGTGGCGAGCAGGGTGCGCATCATGGTTGGTGGATCCTTGTGGTTTGGTCCGGGATCGTAGCGACGCCAGCTCGCGCCCACGCAACCGTTAGGGAAGGCAGGGTCGGGCCGCCCGCGCTAGGGCTTCCGAAAGGTCTCGATCGAACCGCGATGGGGCCTCGCTCCTACCATGCGTGATCCGATGGACACGACGCCCACGACCGCTGCAACGAGCCCGAACCCGGTGACCGAACCCACGATGGCCCGCCGTTCGCTGCCGCGCGTGGGTGGCCCGCTGGCCCCGGTGATCGATCTCTTCAGCAGCGTGCGCTTCGGCATCGTGCTGCTGGCGCTGCTCTTCCTCTACATGTCGGTCGGCAGCGCGGGCATCATCTACCCGGTCCATCCCAACGTGTTCCACCCGGATGCGTGGGTGCACGCACAGTTCCGGCAGTGGCGACCGTTCGAGATGACCGAGTTCGAGTGGTTCCACTGGTGGCCGTTCGATCTGCTCATGGGGCTGCTCTCGGCCAACATCATCATCACCACGATCCGCCGCATTCCCTTCAAGGCGGTGAACTACGGCGTCTGGATGATCCACACCGGGATCATCGTGCTGGTCGTGGGCAGCGTCATCTACTTCGGGAAGAAGGTCGAAGGCGAGGCCCCGGTGATTCGCCGCGCCGTCGTCGTGTCGATCAAGGACGCCGCCGGGGCAGTCGTCGCGCGCGAGCGCGTGATCGCCGTGCCGGGTGCGCGTGCGCAACTGGGCACAGGAGCCGATCCCTACCTCATCGAGGTCGCGGACATCGATCCCTCGTGGGAACTCCTGAGCGGTGCCGACAAGGGCAAGCGCGCGTACAGCGTCACGCTCACGGTGAACCGGGGCGACCAGCGCTTCATGCGGCAGGTCGTGGCGGGGTACCCCGAGTACACCGAGGACCTGGTGCTGACGGATGATCCGCAGCAGCCGGTCAAGCGCGCACGCAAGGTCAATCCCGACGGCAATCCGATCATCGACGGCGCGCTCGCGGTGGACCTGGAGTACGAAGGCCAGGAGTGGTTCTACCTGCGCAATGATCTCGCGAAGGCGTGGGCGCTCTATGTGCGCACGCCCGGTGATGGGCCGTGGACGATGCGCCCCATCGAGGGGATGCCGCTCTACAACGATCACATCGCCAGCCGCGACGAGGTCTTCAACGGCGAGGCCACGCCGATCGATCCCATCGATCTGGCGGTTCCGGCCGTGGATCCCAACGATCCCTTCCAGGACGTCGATTTCCGCGTGACCGGCTTCCTGCGCTACGCCCTCGATCGCTCGAAGTGGATGGCTGGCAACGAGCGCGATCCCTTCAATCCCGTCGTGATCCTCGAGGTCGCGCAAGCGGCCGCGGCAGGGGCGGCAGGAGCGCAGGCCGATCGCTACCAGTTGCAGGCGCTCGATCCTGAGCGGTCGATGGCCGACGGCGGGATCCTGCGCGCCCAAGTCATCAAGGACGAGGCCGAACTCGCGCGCGCGAGCTCGATCCCGAGCCTTCGCGTGTCGGTGCCCTCGATCGGCTTCGATGGCGTGCTGCCGATCAATCCGCCAGCCGCCGGCGCGCCGGTTGCGACCACGCCGATCGGTGCCGCTGATTCCGGCTGGTCGTATCGCGTGGTCGCCGTGCAGGATCGACTCACGATCGGCGACGTCACGGCCGACGTGGCGATCGTCGAGATCACGTCGCCTGAGCGCACGTGGCGGCGCTGGGCGTTCTCGAATCCCTCGATGACGCGTGACCTGCCGCCCGAGGATCAAGGGCAGCAGCAGCCACTGCCGCCCGATCCCTCGATCACGATGGTCTACGAACCAGCCGAGGAGGGCGCGTTGCTCACGGTGCTCATCGGCCCTGGCCCGAACCAGCTCCGACTCGCGAGTTCGATCGGCGCCATGCGCTCGGCGCCGCAGCCGATCGAGGTGGGCAAGCCCTTCGCGCTGCCGTCGGGCCTCACGATCACGCTGCTCGATTACCTGCCCAACGCGGTCGCCGTGACCAAGCCCTTCATCGTGCCGCCCGAGGAGCGCCAGCGCGATGCGCGCGAACTCTTCTCGCGGGCGCTTGTCGCGGGGCCGGGCGGCGGTGCGCAGTGGCTCGACTACCACCCGTACGTGTTCGACCGCCGCGCCGATGCGCTCCGCCGGCACCCCTTCGAGCCGACGGTCGTCGACCTTGGCGGCGGCCGCAAGGCCGAGATCCTCTTCTCGCGCCAGCGCAAGCCGATGCCGACCGCCGTGGCGCTCGATGACTTCATCCTGGCCACGCACATCGGCGGCTACACCGGCGAGGCCTCGACGATCCGCGACTACACCAGCATGCTGCGCTTCGATGACGGTGCGGGTTGGTCGCAGCCCGTGCCGTGCAGCGTCAACGCGCCGGTCGAGCACGATGGCTGGTGGTTCTTCCAGGCGCAGTGGGATCCGCCGGACCAGGCGCGATTCGAGGGCGACCGCGCGAGCCGCGGCCTGAACTACACCGTGCTCGGCGTGGCCAACCGCGAGGGCGTGGTGATCCAGCTGCTCGGGTGCGTGATCTCGGTGCTCGGGATGTGCTACGCGTTCTACGTCAAGCCGATCATCAAGCGTCGCCACCGCGAGGCTGCGCTGGCGCTCGCGGCACGGCTCCGTGCCGAAGGCAAGCTGTCGCCCGCGGCCGTGGCTGCGCTTGATGCCAAGGGAGGTGCGTGATGGCTCGATCGACTCTGTTCCGTGGCGATTCCGCGTTGATGCAGTTGGCCGGTACTGCCCGCATGCGTGCTGTGCTGCGCGGCACGGTCGCTGCGATCGTGGCGCTGCTGGTCGTCGTGGGGGCCGCTCCGGCGCGCGCCCAGGAAGCGGCCAAGCCCTTCCATGAAGCCGTCGATCTTCTGCCGCTGGGCGAGGTCGCCGTGCAGACCGAGGGCCGGCTGAAGAGCTTCGGCAGCTTCGCGAACACGCAGATGTCGTTCGTCAGCGGGCCACGACGGATCAATGGCCAGAGCCCCGAGTTCACGTACCTCGACATGCTCCTGCGCCCCGAGGACTACGAGGATGCCGACATCGTCTTCGTGAAGGGTGCTGCGGCGCGTGTGCCGATCGCCGAGGCCGTCATCGATTCGGTCCGTGACGAGGCCGCCAAGGCAGGTGCCCAGGAGCGCATGGAGGGGTTCCTCAAGCACGGCCTGATCTCGCCGGCGCTGCTCAAGCGGCCCGAGGTCATGGCCACGCTGCGCCAGATGGAGCAGGACCTGATCCGGACCGAGAAGGTCGTGAGCCAGATCCAAGGCGCGATGAGCGTGCGCGAGCCCAAGTACCTGCTCGGCCG
This sequence comes from Planctomycetota bacterium, assembly GCA_018970045.1. Taxonomy (GTDB): domain Bacteria; phylum Planctomycetota; class Phycisphaerae; order Phycisphaerales; family SM1A02; genus SYIB01. The sequence goes on from JAGWXC010000123.1 coordinate 4,686, forward strand.
GCTGCTCGTGATCCCGCCGGCTGCCGACGACGAGCAGCAGCGCTGGCACGGGCTCGGCGAGGTCATGATGCTCGCCGTCGACGCCGAGCGCGCGAAGGCCGCGGGCATCGATCAGGTGCCGATCGCCGGCATCGACCTCCAGAAGCAGCGTGCGGTGGCGGGGGCGTGGAAGGACCTCGTCGATGCGTGGGCTGCGCAGGATGCTCCGGCGGCGTCCAAGGCGGTGGCCGCGCTGGCCGCCTCGCTGCACGCCGTGAACCCGTCGGTCTATCCCGACACGGCCCGATTGGGCTGGGAATCCTGGTACTTCCGCAACAACAACCTCACGCGCGTGTGGCTGGTCTACATGGCGTCGATCATCCTGCTGCTGCTGGGGCTCGTCTATCGCTGGCCGCGCGCGCTCGCGTGGGGGCTCGGGGTCTTCGGCGTGGCGTTCCTGCTGCAGACCGCGGCCGTCATGCTGCGCTGGTGGATCAGCCAGCGCTGGCCCAACAGCAACATGTTCGAGGCCGTCACGACCGCGAGTTGGTTCGGCGCCTGCTGTGCGGTGATGCTCGAGCTGTGGCTGCGGCGTCGCGCGGTGCGAGGCTGGTTCGCCCTCACGGCCGCGGCCTGCAGCATGGTTGCGCTCATGGCCGCGCACTTCCTGCCGGTGCAGCTCAATCCGAACATCAGCAACATGATGCCGGTGCTCAACGACGTGTGGCTCTACATCCACACCAACGTGATCATCTTCAGCTACGCGCTGATCTTCATGGCGGCAATCAGCGCGGGTGCCTACCTGCTCTATCGCTGGCGTGGCGGGCCCGCGACCTACGCGCGCGCTGGCGGCACGGCCGCGATCGTCATGGCCGGCGGCGCCGGCGGGGGCGCGATGGGCTTCGGTGACGATGCCCAGTCCGCGGCCGGGCGCGGCGGGCTCGGTGAACTGCTCGACGGCGTGACGCTCCTGCTCATGGAGCTGAGCTTCATCCTGCTCTGGGCCGGCATCGTCATGGGTGCGATCTGGGCCGATCACTCGTGGGGCCGGCCGTGGGGCTGGGACCCGAAGGAAGTCTTCGCGCTGAACACGTTCATCGTCTTCGCACTGCTCATCCACGTGCGCTGGCGCGTCAAGGACAAGGGCCTGTGGACGGCGATCCTCGCGGTCGTCGGCGCCGCGGTCATGCTCTTCAACTGGATCGTGATCAACTTCGTGATCACCGGCCTGCACTCGTACGCGTGAGCGGCATCGTCGTCAGGCGTGCACGCCGGGAATCCGGCCGGTGCTCCGCCTGCCATGCCTTGGCGCGGATCCGGGGTGCTCGTCGGAGCCGCCCCGTCCGCGGGCTCACGCCGCCTGGTCGCGCGTGCCGTCGGCGTCGATCTCGTCGAGGTAGCGGGTCGACACGATCAGCATCGGGCTGATGATGCGGATGTCGCTGTCGCGCCGCGGTGACGACACGACGAGTGATCGCCCGTTGCCGCTGAGCAGCGCGAAGTCATGGTGCACCACATCCACGGACTGGCCATCGGCAAGGAAGAGCCGGAATGGCCGGAAGGGCTGTGCGTTGATGAGTCCGCGCAAGGCGTCGGTGTTCATTGGAACCTCCTGGGCCATCCTAAATCGGCGCACCACACGACGCGACGAAACCGATTGAGTTTCGGTGAAGTTCGGCCGTCACTCCGCCCGCCTCACGATTCGCGCTTCGTCCTTCGGTTTGCGACCTTCGCCCATCACTCCGCCCGCCTCACCCATCCGCAAGCGAGACGCCGCGGCGCTCCTTGACGAGCAGCAGGCCGACCACGAACGTCATCGCGGCGATGGCGATCGGATACGCCAGCCCTGCATAGATGTTGCCAGTTCTGTCGACCAGCAGCGTTGCCACGTACGGCGTGAGCCCGCCGAAGACGCCGTTGCCGATGTGGTAGGGCAGCGACATCGACGTGTAGCGGATGCGCGTGGGGAAGAGCTCGACGAGGAACGCCGCGATCGGCCCGTAGACCATCGTGACCAGCAGCACCTGCACGAACACCAGCGCCACCATCATGACCTGGTTGAAGGGCTCGGCGAAGTGCATCATGCCTTGGTAGATCGGCACGTACAGCAGCGCAGCGAGCAGGCAGCCTGCGAGGATGATGGGCTTGCGCCCGATCCGATCGGACAGGCTTCCGAAGAGGACGAAGAACGGCGTGGCCAGCAGCAGCGCGTAGACGACCGTCAGGTTCGCCTGCACGAACTCGATCCCCGCAACGCGCTGCAGGAAGAACAGCGCGTAGAACTGGCCCGTGTACCAGACCACACCTTGGCCCGCGACGGCGCCGAACAGCGCGATCAGGACCAGCCGCCGATTCTCCGGTCGCGCGAAGCTCTCGGCGATCGGGTTGCGCGAGAGGTTGCCGGCCTTCTTGGCCTTGGCGAACAGCGGCGACTCCTCCATGCGGATGCGGATCCAGTAGGACAGGATCACGAGCAGGATCGAGAGCAGGAAGGGGATGCGCCAGCCCCAGTCCTCGAACGCATCCTTGCCCAGCCAGTGCCGGCACGCCAGGATCACGCCCAGGGATGCGAAGAGCCCCAGCGTGGCGGTCGTCTGGATGAAGCTCGTGTAGAAGCCCC
>JAGWXC010000124.1 GCA_018970045.1 Planctomycetota bacterium
GGGCGGCAACTTCATCGACACCGCCAACATCTACACCAAGGGCCACAGCGAGGCGATCCTCGGCGAGTGGTTCACGACTGGCGGCGGCAAGGGGCTGCGTGACCGCATGGTGGTCGCGACCAAGTTCGGCGGCGGCATGCACGTGGGTGATCCCAACGGCGGCGGCTCTGGTCGCAAGGCGATCATGCACCAGGTCGAGGACTCGCTGCGTCGCCTGCGCACCGACCACATCGACCTGCTCTGGGTGCACTTCCTCGACCCGCACACGCCCGTGGACGAGACGGTGCACACGCTCGACATGCTCGTGCGTGCCGGCAAGGTGCGCTACCTCGGGCTGAGCGATCACCCGGCATGGGTGTGCACGCAGATGCAGTACGAGGCCATCCTGAAGGGCTGGGTCCCCTTCGTGGCGCTGCAGATCGAGTACTCGCTGCTGCAGCGCACGGTCGAGGGCGAACTGATGCCGATGGCACGTGCGCTCGGCCTGGGCGTGACGCCATGGGGGCCCCTGCGCGGCGGCGTGCTCTCAGGGAAGTTCGATCGCACGAACCGCCCCAAGGACGACGGCTCTACTCGCGTCCGCAGCGACAGCACGTACCTCAACGACACCACCTTCGCGATCGTCGATGCCCTGCGCGAGATCGCGGCGGTGCATGGAGCGACACCGGCGCAGGTTGCGCTGCGCTGGGTCATGGAACGCAGCGGCGTGACCAGCACGATCCTCGGTGCACGCACGATGGCGCAGCTCGAGGACAACCTCGGTGCGTGCAACCTTGCACTCGCTCCATCGGAGACGGCGCGTCTTGATGCGCTGTCCAAGCCGAGCCTCCCCTTCCCATGCGACTTCCTGCACATGGTGCGCACGACCACGATCCCGGGCAACACGCGGATCAATGGCGTCGAGGCATCGCCCTGGCACCTCGCGCCCAAGGACGCGACCGAGCGCTGGTGATGCCCCTGGCGCGTGGAGTTTCCGGCCCTGATCGACGGGAATCCGTGACTGGGCTTTGACCTGCGCAAGTCCGGTCCTACACTCGACTGCCCATGCTTGCCACGACCATCGCCACCTTCGCGCTCGCCCTGCCCGGCGGCGGAACGCCCGTCCTGCTCTGCCCGGATTCGCTCCGCCAGACGGTGTGGGCGTTCGATGCCACGACCGGCGCGATCGTGAGCCAGAACGTGATCGTGGACACCGCGTACCTCGACCAGCCGATCCAGGTGGTCGCCAGCCCCACCGGCACGATGATCGTGACCGATGAAGTGGATGCGACCGTGCGCGAGTTCAGCGCGCAGGGCGTGTACCTGCGCGAACTCTGCGGCCCTGCGCAGGGGCTTACCCGCGCGTACGGCTGCTGCGTGAAGGACGGCAAGATCTACGTGACCGAGCCGTTCGTGACCACGCTCTCCGAGCCGGGGCGCATCTGGCGCATGAACCTCGATGGATCGGGCTTCGAACTCTTCCTGCAGAGCCCGCTCATGCGCAACCCGCGCGGGATCATCGCGGTGCCCGGCGGGTTCATGGTGGCGGATTCAGGTGAAGCCGCCCTCGGTGGCGAAGACCTCGAGTTCGTGAGCGATGCCGGCGTCGTGCAGTCGCCGCCCTTCTTCGATTCGGATGGCGTGAGCTACTTCGACTTTCCGCAGCAGATCGCACCAGCCACCGGCGGCGGCTTCTGGGTCGCCGGCTTCAGCGATCCGCGCGGGCTCTGGAACCTGTCCGCGACCGGGCAGCTGGTCAACTTCTATCCCACCTTCACGAGCCCTCGAGGCGTGTGGACGCTGGGCAACGGCAAGCTGCTCTACACGGGCGGAACCCGCGTGCAGATGCTCGACCCAATCGGCGGTGCCGAGGTCGAGATCGTGAACAACCCGGGCGGCGCAGGCAACCCGCCCGTCTCGAGCTTCCGCTTCCTCACGCCGTTCACGCTGCCACCGGCTTGCCCGGCCGACCTCGATGGCAATGGCCTCGTCGATGGTGGCGACCTGGGCCTGCTGCTCAGCGGGTGGGGCGCAGCCGGTCCAGCCGACATCGATGGCAGCGGCACGGTCGATGGCTCCGACCTGGGCGTGATGCTCAGCGCATGGGGCTCCTGCTGAACCCCTAGGATGCGTGCGTGCAGCACGCGTTCCGCCACATCGTCTCGCTCGCCGACACGGATGCTGCCGGCGTGGTCTTCACGGCGCGCTCGATCGAAATCGCGCACCGTGGCTTCGAGCACTGGCTCGCGGCGCATGGCGTGCCGATCGTCGACATGCTCGCTGGGCGCCTGCCGGCCATGCCCATCGTGCGGGTCGAGGCCGACCTGCACGCTCCGCTGCGCGTGGGCGATGCGGTCGAGGTCCACTCATCGATGACGGCCTGCGGCGAACGTTCGATCACGATGCTCCACGAGCTCATGCTCGGTTCGCGATGCGCGGCTCGCATCACGCTCGTGCACGCCTGCGTGGGGCGCGACGGCGCCTCAGTCGCCGTGCCCGACGCCATCCGCCGCCTCGCCGACCGCTGAGCGCTCGGGTGCCGGCTTGCTCCAGAGCACCCGCGCCGCAGGGAGCGCCGCATGGCACTGCGCAAGCGACGCCTTGTGCGGGAGGTCGGTAGGCCACTCGACGATCGAGTCAGGCAACGCATGGCGCGGCAGGTGCTCGGCGAGCGAGGTGACGAGCGCATCCCAGTCGACGGCGCTGCCATCCGTGCGTACGAACGCCGCCGGCCGCATGCCCCAGCGATCGTGCGGGACGCCGATCACGCGGGCACCGAGCAGCGCAGCATGATGCAGGAGCTGCGTCTCGAGCTCGACGGGATCCACGTTCTCGCCGCCCGAGATGAACACTCGATCGCTGCGTCCGGAGACGATCACCGTGCCCTGCTCGAAACGCCCTTGGTCATTCGTGCGCAGCCAACCGCCGGCCTCGACGATCGGCTCGATTGCACCGTCGCGCCAGGCGCCAAGCGCCATGGTCGGCGAGCGCACGAAAAGATCCGAGCCCAGCCGCTTGGCCACGACGCCATCGAGCCAGCGGCCTGACCAGCCATCGGCGGACTCGGGCGTCGGTCGACCGGCGGCGACCATCGCGCCCGTCTCGGTCATGCCGTAGGTCATGACCAGCGGCCAGCCGTTGGCGAGCGCCTGGTTGCGCCAGTCGATCGGGCACGATGCACCACCGACGACGAGCGCCTTCATCGCACGGATGCGGTCATGGAGGCTCGGGTCCTGGCGGGCTGCATGCAGCAGCCCGGCGAGCTGCGTCGGCACGATCGAGGCATGCGTGACCGACGGCGCCGCGAGCAGGAACGCATGCAGGGCGACCGACGACTCGCCGCGCACCATCGCCACGCGCGCTCCCACGAGCGCTGCGCGCATGAGGATGCCGAGCCCGCCGACATGATGCCACGGAATGGTGAGCGCCCAGCAGTCATCAGCCGCGAAGGAGCACGCCTTCGACGCACGCACGGCCGCCTCCACGAGCGTGGCTGCCGAATGCACGATCAGCCGTGGTTCGCCGCTCGAACCGCTGGTGGGCACGATGACGGTGGGGCGCGATGGATCGGGATCGGCAGCGGGCACGGTGCAGCTCGGTGCACTCGGCGCGGGCAGGCTGGCAGCGCCCGCCTGCGCGCACACGGCGGTGCGACGCGCTTCGGGATCGCGTGGATTGAGCAACACCGCACAGGCACCACGACGCACGACGGCGAAGAGCGCGCTGATCGCCTCGGCATCGAGCGAAGCGCGCACGCCCACGCGCACGCCCGCACCGATCCCCTCGGCCCAGAGCGAATGCTCGTACGCGGCGCGCACGCCCTGCCAATGGGGATCGACGATGCCCCCGGGGCCCATCTGGAAGGTGATCACGTCCATGGAACGACTGCCTCCTTGAGCGGCACGTACTCGAGCTTTGGGATCGGGAGCGCCGGCGCGATCTCCATGCGGCCTTCCCGCACGGGCGCCTGCTCCACGACGTCGAATTCGAAGAGACCGGCCGAGGCCAGCCCATGATCACGGCCACCGGTGGCGGTGACCGCCGCGAGCCGAGCGAGCAGGGCCAGGGTGTACGACGATTCGAGGCAGCTCGAGAGCACCGTGTCCATGCCGTGGATGCGGCCGCGCGTGACCGCGTGCTCGACTTCCTCGAGCGCGCCGAGCAAGCTCGGCTTGAGCACCTGCACTTCGACGCCCGGCGCACCGACGAGCGCCTCGCGGTGCTCAGGCTCGTGCAGCGACTCGTCGATGGCCATCGTGATGCCCGTGCGCCGGCTGAGTTCGGGCAGCTCCAACGGGTTGCGCAGCGGTTCCTCCATGTACTCGATGCGTTCCGCATCAAGCCGCTTCATCATGCGAACCGCTGACGTCAGCGTGAGCCGGCGATTGCCATCGAGCCGGAGCCGGACCGACGGATCAAGTCCTTCGAGCATTGCACTGATCAGCGCTGCGTCATCGGCGACCTTGCCCAAGCCGACCTTCACCTTCACGGTGCGGTAGCCGGTGAAGTCGCCGCGCTCGATCGCGATGCGGGCAGCATCCGCATCGCCGGCGAACACACCGTTGACGCCCACGCCACTGTGCTCGGTGCGACCGAAGCCGTAGCGGCGCTCGTGCACCAGCGTCGCCTGCGCGCAGGAGAGCGCAAACGAGGCGCTCGGCGCCATCGGCATCGAGCCGCTGCGCGTGGCTTCCTGCACACCCTCGAGGGCGTCCTGCAGCGACTCGCGGTGCAGCCCCGCCAAGGGTGCCATCTCGCCGTAGCCCGTGCGATCACCATCCTCGATGCGAAGGATCGCGCCTCGCCGCATGCGCACCATCTCCCCGCCCGCCGGGAACGGCGTGCGCAGCGGAAGTTCGTACCAAGCAACGCTGAACGTCTGCATCAGGACCAGTTCATGGCGAGGGTGAACAGCACTGCCGTCACCAGCAGAGCCGATCCGGTGGAGGCTAGCACGCCATTCAGTGGTCGACCGTCGAGCCCGCGCATCACCCGCACCACCTGCACCATGAGGAGCGCCGAGGGCACGCATGGCAGATAAGCCATCGGATCCTGCCCTGCGGCGAGCCATGCAAAGCACCCGAGCGCGCCCGCCACGCACGCAGCGAACTCAAGCCGGGCGAAGCGCTCCCCCAAGCGAACCGCGAGCGTGAGCTTGCGCGCGCGCGCATCACCCTCACGATCACGGAGGTTGTTCACGGCCAGGATCGCCGTCGACAGCAGACCGCACCCGACACCAGCCACGACGAGTGGCGTACCAAGATCCGCGCCAAGCGCCAGCCCCGTGGCCACCACCGCCACGACGCCGAAGAACGCAAGCACGAAGAGGTCACCCAGACCGACATAGGCCAGGGGCAACGGACCGCCGGTGTAGGCGAGCGCGAGCATGCCGCTGATGAGGCCAAGGAAGGCGTAGCCGATGCTCACCTCGATCGAGAGCCATGCCGCGGCGATCCCTGCGATGGCGAGCGCAACGCCCGTCGCCATCCACATGCGCGCGGGCGCGATCAGCCCCGCAGCGACCGCACGCGTGGGACCAAGTCGATCCGGTGTGTCGGCACCCTTGCGAAAGTCGAGGCATTCGTTGGCGAAGTTCGTGGCGACCTGCACGCTGAGCGCACCGATCGCGCAGGCCGCAAAAAGCCCCCACTCGCGCCCCTGCCATGGCGCACCACTCTGCTCACGGCCGATCGCTGCACCAACCACCACGGGAGCGAGCCCCGCGGGCAGGGTCTTCGGACGCATGGCCGCGAGCCACGTGCCGACTCCGGCACGCCGAGCAGCCGGGATGGGCGCAGCGTCGCTCACGGGCGGCGCGTGATCGAGTCCCATGCCGGCGGGCGGCGCTCGCGCCAGGCACGCGAACCCTCCTGCGCCTCGTCGGTCATGTAGTAGAGCATCGTGGCGCAGCCGGCCAGTTCCTGCAGCCCGGCCTGGCCGTCGCAGTCGGCATTCATCGCGGCCTTGAGGCATCGCAGCGCGGTCGGCGAACACGCGAGCATTTCGCGGCACCACTGCAGCGTCTCGCGCTCGAGGTCGGCGAGCGGCACGACCGTGTTCACGAGCCCCATGTCGAGCGCCTGCTGCGCGGAGTATTGACGACAGAGGAACCACATCTCGCGCGCCTTCTTCTGGCCGATGATGCGCGCCATGTACGCGCTGCCGTAGCCACCGTCGAACGAGCCGACCTTCGGGCCGATCTGCCCGAACTTGGCATTGTCCGCCGCGATCGTGAGGTCGCACATCATGTGCAGCACATGACCGCCGCCGATCGCGAAGCCGGCCACCATCGCCACGATGGGCTTGGGGCACGTGCGGATCTCGCGCTGGAAATCCAGCACGTTCAGGCGGTGCACGCCCGACTCATCCACATATCCCGCCTCGCCCCGCACGCTGTGATCACCGCCCGCGCAGAATGCATCGGGCCCCTCGCCGCAGAGGATAACCACGCCGACCGAGGCATCCTCACGCGCCAGCTGCAGCGCACGACGCATCTCCATCACCGTCTCGGGTCGGAAGGCGTTGCGCTTGTGCGGGCGGTTGATGGTGATCTTCGCGATGCCCTCGGGTAGCGTGTGGTAGCGGATGTCGGTCCACTCGCCGACGGCGGTCCAGGCCGGTGCAGTGCTGGTCGTGGTCATGGTGCGCAAGCGTAGTCCAGGACCTGGGCCACGACTGCAGGCGCCTCGACGAGCAGCGCGTGCGTCGTGGGGTGCCCATCGCCGGCATCGGCCACCGTGACCTGCACATGCTGGCCGCCGCGCAGGGCGCGCACGCGCCCGGCTTCTTCGACGTACGCCGCGTCATCCTTGCCGGCGACGAAGGCGCATCGAGCCGCGCGGGCAAGATCAGGCGGGGCGAGCGACGTGCCCGGCGAGAGTTCGCGCAGGATCCGGACCCAGCTGGCCGTGCTGGCGATCCGCGATGCAGCCACGCTGCCGGCGAGCCCACGCGCCACCAACCCCGCGAACATCGGTCGCTCGTGCCACGATCGCATGAACGCCTGCATGCCATCGCGCGCGAGCGCTGCAGCGAGCGCCGCATCGCTTCGCTGGCGCTCGATCGCCTGCATCGGCGGCAAGGGGTGCACACGCGCGCTCACGAGGACGAGCGCATCGGGAGCAAGCGCCGCGGTGGCGGCCGCAGCGAGCCGGCCGCCGAAGCTGTAGCCGGCAAGCACGAGCGGTGCGCGTGGACGCTGTGCCCGGATCGCCCGCACCGTGCGCGCGACCCTCGCTGCAGCATGCGGCAGATCGAGCACCCGGCCTTGCGCC
>JAGWXC010000125.1 GCA_018970045.1 Planctomycetota bacterium
GCCTTCCATCTCTGCAGCAGCCTGGGCGATCCGCGCCTCAACCTCGCGCTGGGCAAGGTCACCAACACGCTCTGCGAGGGCGAGCTCGTGCAGCTCTCCAACCGCGGCAACTGGGAGCTCGACGAGCCCACGTACTTCGAGATCGTCCGCCGCAAGACCGCCTCGCTCGTGGGCGCCAGCTGCGAACTCGGCGCCGAGCTCGCGGGCGCGAACGACCAGGTGAGCAGGGCGCTCGGCCGCTTCGGCGAGGACCTGGGCATCGCCTTCCAGATCCAGGACGATGTGCTCGACCTGATGGGCACCGATGATGAGGTCGGCAAGTCGACGGGCCGTGACCTTGCCAAGGGCAAGCTCACGCTGCCGGTCGTGAAGCTCCTCCGCGGCGAATGCTCCGACAGTCGCGTGCGCGCGCTCGACCTGATCCAGTCCAACGATGCGGTCGGGCTTCGCGCGAAGGTCGTCGAGTCAGGATCGCTCGAGGCCGCGCGCAACGTGGCGCTCGGGCTCGTCCACCAGGCCAAGGGCCAGCTCGCGTGCGTGCCGCCCGGTCCGGTGCGCGACCTGCTGCACACCATGGCCGATGCGGTCGTCGACCGATCGGCGTGAGCGCGCTCAGTAGCTCGACTTCGCGCTCTTGACCGGACGGTCCGGCGCGTTCTTCAGGGCCTTGGCCCAGCGGCCGTCCTTCATGGCTTCCATCGCCTTGGCGAACCACTCGGCGTTGGCCTTCACGATCGGATCGAGCAGCCCGGCGGTGAGCCCATCGGGCGCACCCTGCCACCGCACGATGCCATCGCTCGTCACGACCACGCACGCCGGAATGCCCTTGACGCCGTAGAAGCCCGACATGGCGCCCGAGCGATCGCTGGCGATCGCGTAGTTCATGCGCAGGTTCTTGGCGTTCATGCCGGTCTGGCACGCATCAGCCGCCTCGCTCGACACGCCGACGACCACGACCTGGTTGCCGTAGTGCTGCGCCAGCTCGTTCATGTGCGGGATGGCGGCCACGCAGGGAACGCACCAGGTTGCCCAGAAGTCGATGACCAGCACCTTGCCGGTCGGATCCGGCGTGGGGGTGAGCCACGACTCGACGTAGAAGGTCGGGGCCTGCTGGCCACGACGATCCTGCGTGAAACGCTGATCGACGGCATCGGTCGGCGCGGGCAGATCGGCCTGCGCGGGTCCTGCCGCGGCGGTTGGTCGAGGCTGCGGCTGGCGGGAGCCCGCGGTCTCCGCGCAGAGTTCCTTGATGGCGGCCTTGAGCCCGGTCGAGGAGAGCCCCGCATAGCGCACCGTGCCATCGCGATCGACCAGCACGTTCACGGGCGCACGGAACACGCCGAGCGCATCACAGAGGGCACCGGTCGAATCAACGAGCGTTGGGGCCGCTGGCTTGCGCAGCGCCTTGGCCGCGCCATCGGCACCCTCGGGCGTGTGCAGGCCGATGAGGACCAGATCGCCATCGGCGATCGCCTGCTTGGCTGCGGTGGCGGCCTTGCCAAGCATGGCCTTCGACGATGAGTCCGCCGTGGTGAAGGCCTGGATCAGGACGACCTTGCCCTTGAGCGCGGCGGCAGGGGGTGCATCGCCGAGCCAGGTCCCTTGCTCCGGCAGCGGCGGCATGCGCCAGCCACGCACGGCTTCGAGCGATGCGCGGTCGATGCCGTCGAGCTTCTCGAGCCACTTGGTCTGCACCGGAGGAAGCGCAACCGGCTGCGCCTGCGGCTTCGATGTCGGCGCGGTCGAGTCGGTCGGTGGTGCGGCAGGGGGCTGCTTGGCCGGGGGCGCGGCCGGCGGGACGATGTCGTCCGGTGCCGAGGCGACCAGGGAGAGCACTGCGCAGGCTGCGATGCGGAGCATGACCGGATCCTAGCGGCGCTCAGCGCCAGACCGGAAGCGCCATCGTGTCGATCAGCCTGACGTTGCCGAGCTTCGCTGCGATGAGGCCGCGCGTTGGGACCTCGAAGCCCTGCACCGGCATGAGCGATTGCGCGCTGCGCACCACCGCGTACTGCACCTCGAGCCCATGTTCCTCGAGCGTGCCGTGCATGAGCGCCTCGGCGGTGCCGGGGTGCTGTGCGGCGCAGGCGACCTGCAGGGCGCGACTGAGTCCGCGAGCGGCCTCGATCTGGCTCGGCTCGAGATAGCGATTGCGGCTGCTCATGGCCAGTCCGTTGTCTTCCCGCACCGTCGGCTCGGGCACGATCCTCAGCCCATCGAAGCGAGTTGGGTGCATCTCAACCATGTCCGAGATCACCCGCAGCTGCTGCCAGTCCTTCTCGCCGAAGTGCGCCACGGCGGGCCGCACGAGTTCGAAGAGCTTGCTCACGACCTGCACCACGCCTGCAAAGTGGCCGGGCCGGCATGCATCCTCGAGTCGGGGCTGCGTGGCGACCGCAGGCAACGGCAGGTTCACCGCTTCCTCGCGCGCGGCGTCGATCCCGCGCGGATAGATCGCCTCGACCGCAGGCACGAAGACGGCCGCCGCGCCCGCAGCCGCGCAGGTCGCGAGGTCGGCCTCAAGCGTTCGCGGATAGCGCGCGAAGTCCTCGCTGGGCCCGAACTGCGTGGGATTCACGAAGATGCTCACGACGACAGGCCGACCGCCGCGAGCCGCCGAGCGGATCAACGAGGCGTGGCCCTCGTGCAAGGCACCCATGGTGGGGACGAAGGCGCAGCCCGACCATGCGGTGAGCGACGAGGCGTCGTCGATGAGCGTGGGTCTCATCGCGTGCTCCGCGATGCGCGACGTGCATCGATCAGGGCCATCACCATCACGCCTGCCGGCCAGAGCAGCCACCACGCGCTGTGCTGCAGGAAGCCAAGCTCGGCACCCATGGCGGCGAGCACCACGGCCATCACACCCTTGCCGAAGCCCCAGCCTGCGCGTGCGGCCAGGAGCAGGACGGGGAAGACCACGCCGTACATCGCCAGCCAGCGCAGGTAACCCGTTTCGCCCGGGAAATACCAGGCGAATGGTGATTCCGGGGCCGTGGCCTGCACGGCGATGCCGAGTGCTGCGACCGCACCGACCATGACGAGCGCTCGAAGGAGACTGTCGCCAACGCGTGGTCCCGACAGCACGAGTTCCGGACCGCACTCGAAGCGGACATCAAGTGCTCCGTGTCGCACGATGCCGTCGAGCTCGCGCAGGTGCGCGAGCGCCGTGAACGGCAACTGGACGCACCAGACGCAGAGCATGGCCACCCCGGGCGCGGCGGCCGTGCCATCCCATTGCATGGCGACACCGACAATCGTCAGGCCAAAGGTCAGGCCGAAGATCGCGAACGCACGCGGCGAGTCCACCGATTGCCGCGCTCGGTGGAAGGTCAAGTCCAGTGCGGGGCAGGCCAGGAAGCCAGCGATGATGACTGGCGCCGCCAGCAGGAGATCCCGCCGCGGCAGCGTGCCCTCGCTTGGCCACTCGCCCATGGGGCTCACCGGAACTTGCCAGAGCAGCGCGATCGAACCGAGCGTGGCCACGCTCGCTACCGCCATCCATGCTGCGTCCTTGCGCCACCACGTCCCCAATGCCGCGATGGTCGCCAGGCCGAGCGCCAGCGCGGTCATCATCCCGGAGCCGGTGGCACACCCGGGCTCGTCCACGAAGCCCGCCGCCATCGGCAGCATCCAGGCGAGGAACGCCACTTGGTACGCGGCCGTCACCGTACTGAAGCCCGCCATCAGCTTCTGGTGGCGGGCGCAGAAGGCCCGGCTCGATGCCGGCGTGAACCACCAGCCAAACAGCGTGCATCCGAGCACGTTCGGCACGAGGAAGAGCCAGAAGCCCGGCCAGCCATGCAGGCGCAGCATGAGGAAGGGGAGGAAGGTGCCGATGCACCACGTCCAGCTGCTGGCGCAGAAGAGACCCCAGCCAAGATCGCGAAGGAAGCGTGGCATGCCGTGATCAGTCCGCGCTGATGGTGTCGGGCCCGCTGCCAGCGGTGCGCCGGTAGCGACCGTCACCATCCTTCTCGAACTTGGCGAAGCCGAGCCGCTTGAGGTTGCTGTCGCCGAAGCGCTGCGTGTCGCTGTTGGTGGTGAACTGCGGAGCCACGGGGACCCTTCGCACGGGAAGCCCCGATTCCGGGTGGCGCTCCAGCGCCGGTTCACTCATGCGCTGGAACACCTCGAAGTGCTCACCGTCGGAGCCATCCGGCATCACGACTGCGTAGAGGTACGTCGGCATGGGGTCGATCCTACGCGTTCACTCGAGCTCCGCGCCGCACCACGAGTGCAGCCGATCCATCGCCACGCGCACGTCACCGGCTCGAGCCGCGCCGGCCTCGCGTTCGATCACCAGATCGAGCGGGCGATCAAGATTGCGCAGGGCGCCCATGAACGATGGCCACTCGACCGCGCCAGTGCCGACCTGGACTTCCTGACCCCACTCGCCCGATCGCTGCGCCGGCACCGCATCCTTGATGTGGACCTGTCGGATCCACGGTCCAAGCGTGGCCACCGCGGCCACCGGATCGCCCATGCCGTAGAGGATCATGTTGGCCGGATCGAAGTTCACCCCGACGGCCGGATGGTCGATCTCGCGCAGGGCATCGGCCAGCGTCGCCGCCGACTCCTGCCCGGTCTCGAAGGCCACGGCCACGCCCGCGGCCTGAAAGAGATCCGCCACATCGCGAAGGCGCGTGACCATCATCGAACGCTCCGCTCCGGCATCGTGCGGGATGAAGCCCGCATGGAAGGTCACCAGCCCAATCGACTCGCGGCCGGCAAGCGCCGCCACCTCCGCCGCCAGCGATCGTGTCGCGGGCCACGTGGCATCGGGGCGGACTCCGCCGGTGCGGGCGATCGACTCGAGCGTGGTGTAGTCCTCGCCGACGGTGGCCAGCATGCCACTGGCGATCGTCAGGCCGCGAGCTCGAAGCAGGCCCACCGCATCGCGCCACGCAGGCGTGTCCACGCATGGGACCAAGGCCAGCTGCACGCGCGTGAGCCCAATGGGAGCAAGCAGATCCAGCAGGTGATCGGGGCGCCCCGGCCGCAGGCTCCAGCTGCACACGCCGACTCGGAATCGTCTGGGTTCCATGGGGTCGCGATGCTACTATTCGCCCCCTCCCGATCAGGGCTTCCACGTGACCACCGCTCCCACCAACCAGCCCATCACCCAAGAGCCGCGCCGATCGTGGCTCGAGCGGGCCGAGTCGTGGCTGAGCCGGATGAGCACGAAGAACAATTTCTGGCATCGCCTCTGTTCGATGGTGTGGCTGCCGTATGCCTTCACCAGCGGCATCAGCATGAAGCGCCTCGACAAGGATCGCTTCACCGCCGTGCTGCCCTTCAGCCGGGTCAATCGCAACTGGTACAACGCCATGGCCGGAGCGGCGCTCCTGGGCAACAGCGAGGTCGCCGGGGGCATGTACCTCTTCGGCGAGTGCGGCGGCGACTACGTCGTGGTCTGCAAGGAGATGAAGTATCGGTTCCTGCGGCCGTGCCTGGGGCCGGCGGTCTACCGAGTCGTGAACAGCGACGACGTGAAGGCCCTCATCAAGGCCGGGGGCGAGTTCAACGTCAACCTCGTGATGGAGGTGGCGCAGCTCGTGGGCGGCAAGGACGGCGATCGCAAGGTCGGGCAGTGCGACATCACCTTCCACTGCACGCCCAAGTCCATGATCAAGGCCAAGGCCAGCCGGCTGAAGGCACTTGAGGCGGCCCGCGCGGCGCGCGCCAGCGGCGACCCGTCCTGATCCCTCCGTTCGAAGTCCGATGGGCGTCGATGGGCGTTCCTCCATGCCTGGCTTGGGGTGCCCATGCGCAGCACGGTCCCGCCTCCTCCGTACGATCTCTGCGTGCATCCACGCATCGCCGAACTCCGTGACCTGCTGCACCGGGCGAACACCGCGTACTACGTCGATGCGGCGCCGTTCATGTCCGACGGCGAGTACGACCGCTTGCTGGCCGAGCTCGCTGCACTCGAGGCCGAGCATGGCTGCGACGATCCGAACAGCCCCACGCAGCGGCTCGGCGATGCCGCCTCGGGCTTCGCCAAGGTCGCGCATGCGGTGCCGATGCTCTCGATCGAGAACACCTACACGCTCGAGGACTTCGGTGCCTGGCATGCGCGCTGCATGGCGTCCCTCGGCATCGAGCCGGTCCTGGTGTGCGAGCCCAAGGTCGATGGCGTGGCGATCAGCCTGCGCTACGAGGACGGTGCACTCGTCCGTGCGGTGACGCGCGGGGATGGCGAGCAGGGCGACGACGTCACCGGCAACGCGCGAGCGGTGCGCGCCATCCCGACGCGGCTTCGTGGTGCGCATCCATCGGTGCTCGAGGTGCGCGGCGAGGTCTTCATGCCCAACGAGAGCTTCGAGCGCATCAACGCCGAGCGCGAGCGTGCGGGGGAGGAACTGTTCGCAAACGCCCGCAACGCGACGGCCGGCACGCTCAAGAACCGCGACCCCCGGCTGGTGGCGTCGCGCCGCCTGTCGTTCGTGGCGCATGGTCGTGGTGCCTGCGAGGGGGATCCCTCGCGTGGGCACTGGGAGTTCCTGTCGAACCTCCGGTCCTGGGGCGTCCCCACCAACGAAGGTGCGTCGTGCTGCTCGAGCGTGGCCGAGGCTCGCGACCGCATCGAGTCGTTCAAGGATCGTCGCGCCGGGCTTCCGTACGGGGTCGATGGCATGGTGGTCCGGGTCGATGCGTTTGCGCAGCAGGCCGAGCTCGGCGCCGCAAGCAAGGCGCCGCGCTGGATCATTGCCTTCAAGTATCCCGCCGAGCGCCGCGAGACCGAGCTCCTGCGCGTCGATTGGCAGGTGGGCAAGGGCGGCACGCTCACGCCGCGCGCGACGATGGCGCCGGTCTTCGTGGCCGGCACGACCGTGAGCCACGCGACGCTCCACAACATCGAGGAGATCCGGCGCAAGGACCTGCGGATCGGCGACACCGTGCTCGTCGAGAAGGCCGGCGAGATCATCCCGCAGGTCGTGGAGGCGTTGGTCGCGCGACGGGACGGTTCCGAGAGCGCCATCGAGCCGCCGAACTCATGCCCGTCGTGCGGGGGCGCCGTGGAACAGGAGGGCCCGAAGCTCTACTGCGTCAACGCGGCGTGCCCGGCGCAGTTCCGTGAGCGTCTCAAATGGTTCGTGGGCCGCGACCAAATGGACATCGACGGACTCGGCGAGAAGATC
>JAGWXC010000126.1 GCA_018970045.1 Planctomycetota bacterium
GTGGCGGTCCAGCACGACCAGGCGATCTGCATCCGTCAATGGGACTTCTCGGAGACGAGCCAGACCGTCAGTCTGTTCGCGAGAGCGCTTGGTGGCGTCCGTGCACTGGCCAAGGGCGCACGCCGTGAGCGCGGAAGCTTCTCCGGCGGCATCGACCTGCTGACGGTGGGCGAGATCGGCATCATCGTGAAACGCGACTCCGACCTGGCGACCCTGACGGAGTGGGACGTGCAGGAGACGTTCCCACGGCTGCGCGACGACCTTGGATCGAATCGAGCGGGGTGGTACGTCGCCGACGTGCTCGGGCGGATGCTGCCGCCGCTCGATCCACATCCGGCGCTGTTCGGGACGACGCTGGACCTGCTGCGGGCGCTCGGGCGTGGCGAGGCGATCGACACATGCATGCTCCGTTTCCAGTGGACACTGCTTGTGGAGACCGGATGGCAGCCGGACCTGACCGATCCCGATCCTTCGGCCCCGACGCTGGCGTTCGACCCGCGCGAGGGCCGCTGCGTCCCGGATGCCGGTGACGCCGGAACCTGGCGAGTCCGAAGGCAGACGCTCGAGACGCTCCAGCACGTGATGGACGGCGCCTCGGAGGCGGGTGACGTGGTGTCCGTGCAACGCGCGAACAAGCTGCTCGCAGCGCACATCCGGAACGTGCTCGGCGAGGAGCCGGCCACGATGGCGTGGACGTTCGGAAAGCTGCCGGTCGGCGGTGGCGTGCCGCAGCACCGGGTCGCACGGCCCCGGTGAACGTCGCCGGGAATCAGAAGAAGCGGACACCCGCCTCGTAGTGGCGCAGGATGCCACGGTCATCCCGCACCGCACGGCACCAGACGACCATCGCGGGGCGGTTGATCTGCACACCCGAAGGCTCGTGCGTCAACGCACGTCCTGTGAGGCCCTCGGGCATCAGGCAGCTCACCTCGATGCGTGCACCGTTCTCGCTCACGTCCAACGCGGGATAGACCTGCGGTGATTCATGATCGTGGTGCCAGGCGATCGAGACCGATCCCGCTGCCACCATGCGCGCAAGGTCACGCCGATCCAACGCGGAACGGCATTCCGAGGATCGACCGGTGGGCGTGGAGGCGGGGGCGCTGGATCGGGTGACGAAGTCCATGATGTCCTCACCGTTCCATACGGAACGTGGGTCGTGGACATGAGTCCGCAAAGACGTTGAAAATCACCCCTGACATGCAGGAACAGGTGCTCCGATAAGAAATCCATTTCATAGACTCCATGCATCATGGTTCTGCGTTCCGCCACGCTGTCCAACGGCCTCACGATCCTCGGGGAGGTGGATCCGAACGCGCACACGGCGGCCGCCGGCTTCTTCGTGCGGACGGGCGCGCGCGACGAGCCGACGCCCATCATGGGCGTGAGCCATTTCCTCGAGCACATGATGTTCAAGGGTTCGGCCGCAGTGGTTGCCCAAGAGGTGAACCGTCGATTCGATGCGATCGGCGCCGAACACAACGCCTTCACCACGATCGACATGACGGCGTATCACGCACACGTGCTTCCTGATCGGCAGGGCGAAGCGATCTCGCTCCTGTCGGACCTCCTGCGACCAGCCTTGCGCAACGAGGATTTCGACGAGGAGCGCAAGGTGATCCTCGAGGAGATCGCCATGTACGACGACAATCCCTTCTGGCCGCTCTATGAACGCGCGTCAGAGGCGTTCCATGGCGGCAATCCGCTCGGCCACCGCGTGCTCGGCACACCTGAATCGATCAAGGCCATGGACGTCGGCAGCATGCGCGACTACTTCACGGCCCGGTACAGCCCGGACAACACCGTGTTGGCCCTTGCCGGCAAGGTCGATCTTGATGCCGCGATCCGCTCGGTCGACTCCGAACTCGGCATGATTCCGCCCCAGGCACCACGCAACGATCGCGTGGCGTCGATCCACCAGCGCCATGAGTTCACGATCGACAGTGCCAAGGCAACGCGCCATTACCTGCTCGGCCTCGCACCTGGCCCGTCGGCCCGTGACGAGGATCGCTATGCGTGCATGGTGCTCTGCCAGGTGCTCAGCGACTCCGACAGTGGCCGCCTGCACTGGGCGCTCGTCGAGCCGGGGCTCGCCGACAGCGCCGATGTCTCGCTGGACATGCACGATGACTGTGGCGATGTGTTGATCAGCGCGACCTGCGATCCAGAGGACGCAGCCGAGGTCGAATCGATCCTGCTGCGTGAACTCGACCTGGTCGCCCAAGGCGTGCGTGATGACGAACTCTCCGCCGTGCGCGCCAAGGTCGCCACCATGGTGACCCTCGCGGGCGAGCGTCCATCAGGCCGCATGCGGCGGCTCGGCGGCAACTGGGCCCATGGGCTTCCGTACCGCTCGCTCACAGAGGAGCTTCGTCACATCGAATCCGTCACCGCGGCCGATGCCAAGCGGGTCGCTGGGCGTTTCCCGCTGGCACCGTGGGTGATCGGCCGCACGCGCCCGGCGCCGGCCTGACGCTTCAGAACAGCCGGATGCCGGCCTCGAAGTGGTCGATGCGCCCCTCGCGGTCATAGCACGCGCGGCTCCAGGCCACCATCGCTGGGCGATCGATGGTCGGTGTGTCCGGAAGGCTCAGCCGAACACGTCCGGTCATCCCTTCCAGCAGTGCACAACTGCTGCGGATGCGCATGCCGCCTTCCGAGATGTCCAACGTCTCGTAGCGAACCTGCTTGTTGGGATCATGGTGCCAGCGCACCAAGACATCCGTCACGATCGCCATGCGGCCGCGGTCACGTCGATCCTCGGCCAGAGCCTGCGCCATGGCCTTGCGGAGACTACGAAGGTCGTCGAAATGTTCAGGCATGTCCTCTCCCTCCGCGCGAACCACGCGCGCGGTCCCACCAACCCACACGGAAGATGGGTTTCAGGGTGTCACCACACAAACACGGAGTGATGATTCCGGATCAGTCGGACACGTCAGTCACGCACAGCCGACATGATGCATCGGCATCCACGACTGACGCTCAAGAACGCGGCTTGCTCAAGAGTGCAGCCTGTTCATCCGCTCGATAACTGCTCCGCACAAGCGGGCCACTTTCGCAGACCCTGAAGCCTCGGGCCAACGCCTGCTCCTTGAACATGCGGAAGCTGTCGGGATGCACCCATCGATCGATCGGCAGGTGGTTGCGCGTGGGTTGCAGGTACTGGCCGATGGTGAGGATGTCACACGCGCATGCCGCGCGGATGTCATCCATCAGCTCGAGCACTTCATCATCTCGCTCGCCGATGCCAACCATGCATCCGGTCTTGGTGACCAATCCGCTGGACTTCATCTGCCGAAGCACAGCCAGGCTTCGCTCGTACTTGGCCTGTGGCCGCACGGCTGGGTGCATGCGGTGCACGGTTTCCATGTTGTGGCTGATGATCTCGGGCCGCGCATCGCAGACCACCTGGATCGCCTTCTCATCGCCCAGGAAATCGCCCACCAGCACCTCGACGCTCATGCCTGGGCACGCCTCGTGCACGCGCTCGATGGTCTCGGCCCAGATCGCGGCGCCGCCATCGGGGAGTTCGTCGCGGTTGACGCTGGTGATGACCACATGCCTCAGGCCCATGAGCGCCAAGCTCGCCGCCACGCGGCGTGGTTCGTCGGCATCGAACACCGGTGGCTTGCCGGTCTTCACGTTGCAGAAGCCGCAACTGCGGGTGCACGTGTCGCCGAGGATCATGATCGTGGCGCTCCCACGGCTCCAGCACTCACCCATGTTGGGACAACTGGCCTCCTGGCAGACGGTGTGCAACCGATGCTCGTCGATGATGGCTTTGAGGCGGTCGTAGCCCTCACCGCCAGGCACCTTGGCCCGAAGCCAATCAGGCTTCTTGCCGATCACCCGCTGCTGCACGCCATCCTGCAGGATGCGTTCGGTCAGGCTGAAGGCCGACGGGCCGACGCTGCGGACCGTGTCGCCGCCGAGGGGTCGGGGGTGACGGGCCAGCGTGCGGGCGATCCCGGGATTGATCGGCGTCTCGTCCATGGGGGCCGATCAGTCTAGGCCGACCGGGTTGCCGTTGGAATCACCCTGCAGTCGGCAGGACTCGGGCCCCACGCAGGGTGACCTTAGCATCGGTGCGTTGCCACGCTCCCTGGCGTTCGGCCAAGGGTCGCAGCATCAGGCCATCAGCGGTCGGCGTGACCTCGAATCTGGTGGT
Source organism: Planctomycetota bacterium (assembly GCA_018970045.1). Lineage (GTDB taxonomy): Bacteria > Planctomycetota > Phycisphaerae > Phycisphaerales > SM1A02 > SYIB01. Next base: position 4,169 of record JAGWXC010000126.1, read on the forward strand.
CTGTTCAACACCCTTCACTTCGAGCATGCCGTCGACCATGGCCCAGGTGCCACGACGAAGCTTGCCCTCGCGCGTGATGCGGATGCGACCGTCCGATGAGAACAGCACAGCTTCGGCCTTGAAGAAGGCCGCGCTGCCATCGACGACGGTCCAAGGACCCGGCAAGCTCTTGGTGATGGCCGTCGTCACGACGGGCGCCGGTTCCGGAACCGTTGCGCACGACGCCATGAGCACGATGGGCCACAGGACGATGGAGATCGATCGCATCATGCGTGGACGAGTCTAGGACCTTCACCCAGGCGTCTCAACATCGAGCCCACGGCACGGACCATGGCATCCACCTCCATGCTTGGTCCACCCCGCACGGCGGCCTGCTCCGGCAGCTGTGGCACATGCACGAAGCCTGCCAACGTTGACCGACCGGCGCCATGCAGCGCATCAAGCGTCCGGTACATCGTCTCATTGCAGAGGAACGTGCCGGCGCTCAGGCTCAACGCACTCGGCACTCCGATGGCCATCGACGCTTCGACGAGTTCACGCACCGGAAGGGTCGAGAAGTGCGCAGCGGGACCACCATCCACGACCGGGGCGTCGCGCAGCATGGATCCCGTGTTGTCCGCCACGCTGCTGTCGCGCAGGTTCACGGCCACCCGCTCGACGATGATCGCGGTCGCCTTGGCTGATTCACCCAGATGCACCACGGCATCCCATGGTTCGTCCAGGATCGGTCGGAGCACAGCCCATGCGCTGCCAGGTCCGGTCCCTGTCACCACAGGCAGGATGGCCGTGGCGATCGATGGCATGGAGGCGTCGATCGATCGGGCAATCTCCATGGTCGGATTTCGGTCGCTGCCCCCGAACGGCTCGAACGCCGTGAGCAGGATCCTCATGGGCGTCCCAACCCAAGCCTCGGCATCGGGCAACCAAGCGCGTCACAGATCGCGCGCACGAGCTCGATCTCCTGGTCCGTCACGCGCTGGTCGTTCGTGATGCACTCCAGGCATGCCGACGTCAAGAGGCGCCGGTCCATGAACCGCATGGCTGAACCGATGCGTGTGATCGCGGTGGCGAATGCCTCGAGACTGGGCGGGACCTCTGGAGCGCCCGGCTTCATGCGGACCAGGACGATGGAGGCGTTGAAGGCCTGTCGAGCACGCTCATCCGAACCAGCGTTCGCCGCGAGGGTCCAGAGCACAGTGCGGATCTCGACCTCGAGCTCCCTTGCGCGGAGCCGCGGTTCACCGATCGGTCGGGTGGACCACTGTGATTCCACGTGGCACCGGAGCGCGTTGATGATCGTCCACTCCTCGAGGGAGACTGAGCCATCCGCTCGGACAACCCGCTCCCAAGCCTGCCTCATGGCGCGGTAGGGGCCAGGTCCAACCTGGATCAAGGTGGGACAGACCAGATCGAAGAGTTCCCATCGCGATCGTGCCTCGAGCGCAAGGATGGCCGGCGCGAGCGTTGGAACATGCCTGACCCACTCAGCCTGCATACCAGCCACCATGGCGATCTGGCGCTCACGCAGGGCCGATTGCTTCGACAGCAGCAGACACGCCACGATCGCCGGAGCCATCGCTGGATCACGCGCAGCATCATCGAGCGGAAGTGCGCCACCGGCCGACAGGGGTGGCGGGGGGGCGACACGCGAGGCAGCGGGTTCTGTGGGTGCCACGGACACCGTGCCGATTGCACCCACCAGGCCTCGTGCGCCTTCTTGCGTGTATCGGTGGAAGCGTTGCGCCGGATTCGCCGCCGCGCTTGGTGGCGCACCGGTGCCATCCACGATGATCGGTGCATCGGCTGGCAAGCCCTCGATACGGCGGATGCGCTCATCGAGCGGCGGGTGGGTCGACAACCAGCGTTCCGCGGCATTCGCGAAGAAGAAGTGATTCATGTCGCGCGCATGCGAGGAATGGATGGGCGCGCGCGAACTCGCCTTGATCTTGCGCAGGGCCCCGGCGATCCCGCGCGGGTTGCGCGTGTACTGCACGGCGCTCGCATCGGCGAGGTACTCGCGCTGCCGGCTCATGGCCGCCTGCATGAGCGTCCCAAAGAGGGAACCACCGAAGCCCACGACCATCAACACGAGGCCCCCAAGGATGATGGCCACGCCGATACCGGCACCGGCATTCTTCCGCCCGCCGCCACCTGCCCTGGCGATCGACGGGCCGACGAAGCGGACGAGCACATACCCGATCGTGGCGATCGCCATGATCCCGGCGATCGCGGCAGCCGTGCGTGCGTTGATGCGCATGTCGGCGTGGAAGACATGGCTGAATTCATGGGCGATCACGCCCTGCAGCTCATCACGGTCAAGCTGCTCAATGCATCCCCGCGTCACGCCGAGCGCCGCATCCGCGTGGGTCGTGCCGGCCGCAAACGCGTTGATCGAGGACTCCTCAAGGACATAGACCGGCGGTACGGGCACACCGCTGGCCAAGGCCATCTCGTCGACCACGTTGAGCAACCGTCGCTCGGCCGGGTCCGTGGTGCGCCGATCGACGAGCCGACCGCCGAGCATCTCGGCCACCGCGCCGCCCCCGCGCGAGAGTTGCCAGAGCCGATGCAGGCTCACGAGCAGGATCACGAGCGTGGCCAGGCCCGCCACCGCCCAGGCCCATCCGACCTCCGGGCGCATCAGGTCATCGACCGACTCGATCGATGCCGAACCCTTGGCCTTGACGAGCGCGATCGCCCCGACGAGGAGCAACAGCGATCCCACGGTGCCCACCACGCCAAGCACGAAGAAGAGCCCGAGCCACCAGGTCGAGCGACGCGCACGTTCCTGGTGATCGAAGAAGTCTT
>JAGWXC010000127.1 GCA_018970045.1 Planctomycetota bacterium
TCCTCGACATCACGTTCCGGCTGGACAAGGCCTTCGCCACCCCTGAGAAGCCGTTCAAGATCGGGCAGGGGGAACTCTTCCCCGAGAACCTGATGGCCAACCCCGACCTCGTGAAGGACGGCAAGTTCACCGATGCCGGCATGGCCCTCCTCAAGGAGAAGATGCCCCACGTGAACTTCGCCTCGTTCGATGCCGATCGGCGTGTCGAGGCCGTGAGTGAGCTCTTCACGGTGAAGAGCCTCTGCACCTTCGTGGCCCGCAAGCTCGGCCACTGAGCCCACGTCGGGCACGGCTCCGTCCGTGCTTCAACCGTGCTTCAACCGTGCTCCAACCGTACTCTGGGCCGTGGTGAGTTAGGGGATGCCGTCTGCGGCGCGGCAGCGTGCGTTCGACGAACACAGGAAGCCCACCCATGCGATGGATGTGGATCGACCAGATCACGACCTTTGAGCCCAACCGCCGCATGGTGGCGGTCAAGAATGTGAGCCTGGCCGAGGAGCACCTGCACCAGCATTTCGCCGCGGGCCCCGATGGCCCCGCGTGCCCGGTCATGCCCATGAGCCTCATGGTCGAGGGCATGGCGCAGACCGCTGGCGTGCTGGTGGGGAGCGTGAACCGTTTCCGCGAGAAGGTGATCCTGGCCAAGGTGAACGACGCCCGGATCGACCGCGAGGTGATCCCGGGCCAGACGATCCGTTACGACGCCACGATCGAGCGCATGGATGCCGCCGGTGCGAGCACCATGGGGCTGATCGACGTGCTCGATCATCGCACGGGGTCGTGGGAGCGCATCGGCGAGATCAGCCTGATGTTCAGCCACATCGATGCCAATCGCAGCGGTTTGCAGTTCCCCGAGCACAACTTCGTCTTCAGCGACAACTTCAGGCTCATCCTTGAGCAGGCTGGGCTTGGGTCGCTTGCCGACTGAGCCGCGCCCGACGGCGATCGTGCTGATGTCGGGCCGCACGAGCGCGCCAATGGAAAAGGCCTCGCTCGGGGAGGCACGCACCGAGCAAGGCCGATCCAGGGTCCAGAAAATGTGGCGCCCGTGTTCCGTTCCCGGCTGACTCGTGGGAGACCCAGCCGGCGGTTTCACCCGCCACGGACGAAGGGTCGAATCCAGGCGAGGGCCGTGCAAGCGCGACGGTCGGTTTTTCTTCGCCGAGCGCGGAAACCCCTAGACTCCGCCGCGTGGCACACCATCTGGCGGTCTTTACCGGCTCCTTCGATCCGGTCACCTACGGGCACCTCGATGTCCTGCAGCGTGCGCGCGGCCTCTTCGACGAGATCGTGATCGCCGTCGGCCACAACCCCGACAAGCCGGGGGTCTTCAGCTTCGAGGAGCGCGTCGACCTGCTCAACGAACTGGTGGGGGAACTGGTTGCCACGCATCCGCGCGGGGCGTCGGTCCGCGTGGCGCACTACACCGGGCTGACGGTCGACTTCGCCCGCGAGGTTGGTGCCAGCGCCATCATCCGCGGCATCCGCAACGTCACCGACCTCAATGCCGAGTGCCAGGCGGCGATCACCAATCGCCAGGTTGCCGGCATCGAGACGGTCTTCATCCTCACGAGCGAGAAGTACGCCTACGCCAGCAGCAGCCTGATCCGGCAGATCGCCGCGTTCGGGGGCAGCATGGACACGCTCACGCCGTTCGTGCCCGATCGTGTGCAGCTGGCCCTGCGTGCCAAGCTCGATGACCCATCGAATCCGCTCGGGCGCCTGCGCGCCGAGCAGGCCCAGGATTGATGGCAGCCCGATCGGCGTGACGATCCCCGCACGACCACCATGGCAGCTCCCACCATTCGCGTTCTCTCGCTCGGCGCCATGTCAGGCCATCCGCTCTGGGGTGAGAAGGGTGACGTGCGGGCCGCGCACGCCACGACCACGCTCATCGAGGCCGCGGGCCGCAGGATCCTCGTCGATCCGAGCCTTCCTCCGCAGGTCCTCCTGCCGCGCATGCAGGAACGCACCAACCACCCGCCTGATGCCATCACCGATGTCTTCCTCACGAGCTTCCAGCCCATGCGCCGACGCGGCATCGCAGCCTTCGACAAGGCCGAGTGGTGGATCACCGAGCGCGAGCGCGAGGCGTCGCAGGCGAGCCTGCGCGAGAGCCTCGAGCAGGCCGAAGAAGCCGAGGACCGCGACCTGATCCGCCTGGTCGAGTCGGAGATGGCCGTCCTGGCGCGCTGCCGCGACTGCGAGGACCACCTCGTCGAGGGCGTCGACCTCTATCCGATGTACGGCGTCACGCCCGGCAGCGCCGGGCTCTTGGTGCTCGATGCATCCAGCGCCACGCTCGTGTGCGGCGACGCGATCCCCACGCTTGAGCATCTGGCGCAGGGCAAGGTCTTCAGCCCATGCTGGGACCTCGAGGCCGCGCAGGACAGCTTCCGCGAGGCGCTCGAAGTGGCCGACGTGCTGGTGCTCGGTCGCGACGGGATGGTCGTGAACCCCGTGCGCCGGCTGATGTGATCGGGCCATCGCCCCCTACACTTCCCGCATGATCGAAGCGACCTCGACCGAGGCCGGCGAACGGCAGCCGGTGACGATCCGCACCCTCCTCCGGATGGTGCGCGCCGGGCAGCGCTTCGCCTGCCTGACCTGCTACGACGCCACGACGGCGCGTTGGCTCGAGCGCTCGGGCGTGCACGTGCTGCTCGTGGGTGACACCGCCGCGGAGGTCGTGCTCGGCCTGCCGGGGACCGTGCATGCGCCGCTGGACGTGCTGCTGGCCCTGACGGCCGGCGTGAAGCGCGGCGCGCCGAACACCGTCGTCATGGGCGACATGCCCTTCATGAGCTACCAGACGGATGACGCCGAAGGCATTCGAAACGCAGGTCGATTCCTGACCGAAGGGCTCGCGGACCTCGTCAAGCTCGAGGTGGACCGGTCGTTCGCGCCGCTCGTGGCACGCATGGTCCGCGCGGGCATCCCGGTCGTGGCGCACATCGGATCGAGGCCTCAGCAGGCGAAGCAGCACGGGGGCTACTACGCGGCAGGGCGCAGCGCCGACGGTGGCATGGCCCTGGTGGATGATGCCCAGGCGATGCTCGATGCGGGAGCTTCGATGCTCCTTGTGGAGGCGGCCCCCGCAGAGGTCACGCAGGCGATCGTCGAGCGAGCCACCGTGCCCGTGATCGGCTGCGGTGCCGGCCCGGCGTGCCATGGGCAGGTCGTCGTGCTGCACGATCTCCTCGGGATGACCGACTGGCAGCCTGCCTTCGCGGCGCCCGCGTGCCGGCTCGGCGAGGGGCTCGTGCAGGCCGGCCGCGCCTGGTGCGCGCGCGTCGCGTCCAACGACCTTGGCGAGCATCCAATCGTCATGCCGCCAGACCAGCTCGAGGCGTTCCGCCGGGCGCTGGCCTCGAGGGGTAGCTGATGTCGCGCATCGCGTCGCTTGCTCCTGCGGCCGTGGTCGCGGCGAGCTGCGCGCTCGTGCTGTGGGCCACGCCCCGCATCGCCCAGCGCACGGTGGATGAGCGTGCGGCGCTGCAGTCGGAACAGTCGCGGCAGGTGCTGGGGCGCCGCAACGTGCTGGCTGAGATCAGCGAGGCGCAGCGAGAGCTGGCACAGGTCGTCGAGCCGAGCGTGGTGCTGGTGGAAAGCGTGCTCGACGGTCGCGGCGGGCAGCGCACCGGCAGCGGCTGGGTCTTCGACTCGGATGGGCACGTGGTGACGAATGCGCACGTCGTCGATGGGTCGAGCACCGTCACCGTGCAGACCAGCAGTGGTGCCGTGCTGACGGCCGAGGTCGTCGGGCTCGACCTCCGGACCGACATCGCGGTGCTGCAGGCCTCGGGCGATGGCCTGGTCGCCGCCGAACGGTCGCAGCGCACGCCCCTGCAGGGCGAGCTGGTGTTCGCCTTCGGCTCGCCGTTCGATTTCCGTTTCTCGATGAGCACCGGCATCGTGAGCGGCGTCGGTCGCACGGCCGGGCTCTCGTCGATCGACTACGAGAACTTCATCCAGGTCGATGCCGCGATCAATCCCGGCAACTCGGGCGGACCGCTGTGTGATGTGTACGGGCGCGTGATCGGCATGAACACGGCGATCGCCACCGGTCGCGGCGCCATGCTCGGCCAGGGCCAGTTCGGCGGGATCGGTCTGGCGATCCCGATGGAGATCATCGAGAGCGTGGTCGGGCAGATCCTGGACCAGGGTGCGGTCGAGCAGGGGTACCTCGGCGTCAACACGGCGCCCTTGCGCGAGCTGCAGCAGCAGCTGTCGCGCGTCGGCGGGAATCCTGATGGCGTGCCCGGGTTCCTCGCGCCAGCCATTGAGCAGTGCGAGCGCGATGGACTGGTGGTGATGGCCGTGAGCGTGGGCGAGGCCGCCGAGCGAGCGGGGATCGATCCGGGCGATGTGATCCTCGAGATCAATGGCCGCACGGTCACGACGACGGAATCGCTCACGAGCCTGATCGCCACGCAGCGCCCGGGATCATCGGCGCGACTGCTCCTGTGGGAGCCACCGGTCGCCACAGCGCCACCGACGGTGCGCGAAGTCATGGTCGTGGTCGGTCGTCGTCCGGCGGAGGCCGATGCGGCTGCGCTGCTGGTGGCCTTGCGCAAGGCAGGCGTGCTCGAACTCACCAACGCGAACGAGGATGCCTGCGCAGCGTTGGGCGTGCAGCACCGGCGTGGCGTGCTGATCGAGTCGGTCAAGGATGATTCCGAGGCCGCGACGCTGCTCCCGGAGGGCACCGTGATCATCGCGATCGAGGGCCAGGCCATCTTCGGCGAGTCGGACCTGTACACCCGGCTCGAGCGCATCCTGTCGCGATCCTTCCCCGGCATCATCCGTCGGGTGCAGTTCAACGTGGTGCTGCCCGATGGCCGTCCGCAGACCGTGGCGATCCCTGTGCAGGCACCGAGGCGATAGGCTTGAACCCATGGCCCAACCGATCCTCGAGGTGAAGGACCTCAAGGTCCACTTCCCGATCCGCCGCGGCTTGCTGCAGCGGACGGTCGGCCATGTGAAGGCCGTGGATGGCGTGAGCTTCACGCTGCATCGGGGCGAGACGCTCGGGCTCGTGGGCGAGTCGGGCTGCGGGAAGACCACTGCCGGCCGCGCGCTCCTGCGGCTGATCCCCGCCACCGGGGGCACGGCCAACTTCGACGGGCAGGACATCTTCTCGCTCGCGCCCGAGGCGATGCGCACGCTGCGGCGCCGCATCCAGATCATCTTCCAGGATCCGGGCGGAAGCCTGAACCCGCGCATGCGAGTGGGCAACATCATCGGCGAGCCGCTGCTGGTGCATGGCCTGGCGACGGGCGACCAGCTCCGCAGCCGCGTGGAGGAACTGCTCGTGCGCTGTGGCCTCTGGAAGCAGGCTGCCGATCGCTACCCGCACGAATTCAGCGGCGGGCAGCGCCAGCGCATCGGCATCGCGCGTGCGCTCGCGCTCGATCCTGACCTGATCGTCTGCGACGAGCCCACGAGTGCGCTCGATGTGAGCATCCAGAGCCAGATCCTCAACCTGCTCAAGGACCTGCAGGACGAGCGCGGGCTCTCGTACCTCTTCATCAGCCATGACATGGCGGTGATCCACCACATCTGCCACCGCATCGCGGTCATGCGCGAAGGCCGGATCGTGGAGACGGGCACCCGCGACGAGGTCATCCGCTCCCCCAAGCAGGCGTACACCAAGGAACTGCTCGATGCGGTTCCCGAGGCGGATCCGCACCGCAAGCGCATCGTGGCCCCGGCGGCCAAGGCGTGATGATGGAGCAGCAGGCATCCACCACGGGTGGGCGGCGGCTGGCGATCGTCTTTGCTGTGCTGTTCGTGCTGCTCAGCGCGTTCGCCTTCGTCTGGGGCGGCATCGTGACGGCCGGCGTGCGCGAGCGTGCCGTGATCGCCGATCGGCAGCTGCGCTCGACGGCCTGGCGCATGCTGTGTGCGGCGTCGGCCACCGGCGAGTGGCCCAAGGACCTGGCCCAGACGGCGACCGTCGCGTGCGACGTGCTGCCGGCGGGCGATGGCCGCTGGCCCGCATCGCCCGACGAGGCGTGCCCCGGCGGGCTCGAGCCCTGGAACGATGCCTGGATGGTCGTCGTGAGCCTTGATCCCAAGGGCGTGGGTGCCCCGCGGCTCTCGGCCGGCGGCAAGGCCACGGGCATCGGCACGCTCGAGGCCGTCAACGGCTGGATCGAGGCCTTCCACCAGGCTCATTTCGCTGGGAAAACCGCGCCAACGGCGCCGTGATTTCTGCGACACTTCCGGGGTCATGACGCAGCACATCGAGGCCGGAGAACGATTCACCCGCGTTGCACCCGAGGGTCCCATGGTGGACGTGATGGGCGGCAGCTCGCGGTGGGACATCAAGGTGCACGACCACGGCTTCGTGAGCCTGGTCGACTGCATGCCGCGCATGGTGCCCGAGGGCAAGACCGGCGACTTCGCCATCGTGCAGGCCGCGCGCGTGAGCTACGGCCAGGGCACGAAGCAGGTGAGCGAGGATCGGGGCCTCGTGCGCTACCTGATGCGGCATCGCCACTCGACCCCCTTTGAGATGGTCGAGTTCAAGTTCCACATCGCGATGCCGATCTTCATCGCACGCCAGTGGATCCGGCACCGCACCGCCAACGTGAACGAGTACAGCGCCCGCTACTCGATCGTGCCCGACCGGTTCTACCGGCCGAGCCCCGAGATGGTGCGCAAGCAGAGCACGAGCAACCGGCAGGGCGGCGACCAGCCGATGGATGCGGGCACGGCCGAGGACTTCCTGCAGTTGCTCGAGAAGGCCGAGGCCCACTACCAGGAGTACCTGCAGCTCACCGAGAAGGGCGTGGCGCGCGAGCTCGCGCGAACGGCGCTGCCGGTCAGCGTGTACACGGAGTGGTACTGGAAGTGCGACCTGCACAACATCTTCCACTTCCTGAGCCTGCGCATGGATCCCCACGCCCAGCAGGAGATCCAGGACTATGCCCGGGCGATGTACGACATGC
>JAGWXC010000004.1 GCA_018970045.1 Planctomycetota bacterium
GAGCGCGATCGCCCCGACGAGGAGCAACAGCGATCCCACGGTGCCCACCACGCCAAGCACGAAGAAGAGCCCGAGCCACCAGGTCGAGCGACGCGCACGTTCCTGGTGATCGAAGAAGTCCTTCATGATGCATCACCCAGACTCACCCGCACGGCGGCACGTTCCTGGTCGGCAGCCTCGAACATGGGCATGGGCCGGAAGGCGAACAACCCAGCCACCAGGTTGATGGGGAACATGGCGATCTGCGCGTTCAGCGACTGCACGCTGTCGTTGTAGCCCTGCCGCGCGAAGGCGATGCGATTCTCGGTGTGCACCAATTCCTCCTGCAACTGCAGGGCATTCTGGTTGGCCTTCAGGTCCGGGTAGCGCTCCATGACGCCGAAGAGCCGGCCAAGCGCCGCATCGAGCTGACCGCTCGCGGCCGCAAGGGCACCCATCCCGATCGCCCCGCCGTGCATCGCGCCCGAGGCTCCTCGCAACCCGTCGATGGCAGCGGCGCGTGCACTGATGACCGCTTCGAGCGTCTGGCGCTCGTGTGCCATGGATCCCTTGACCGCTTCGACCAGGTTGGGAACCAAGTCGAATCGCCGCTTGAGCTGCACATCGATCTGGCTGTAGGCGTTCTCACAGCGCACCCGCAGGCGAGCGAGCCGGTTGTAGGCCATGACCAGCCAGATCACCGGGGCAAGCAGCAGGATGGCGATCAACGGCAGCACCAGCACCGCCGCAGACACAGCCAGGAGCCATTGCATGTCGAAGCCGGAAGCAAACAGGATCATCGTGCCGCGGCACTGTACTGCGCCCGGCTACGCTCACGCCGTGCGCTTTGACGAAACCACCCTGTCGCCGATCCTGGTCCGTGCCCTCCATGCCCAAGGCTTCCATGAAGCCACGCCGGTCCAGGCGCAGTCGATCGAGGCTGCCGCAGCGCGCAAGGGCGTGCTCGCGCTGGCTCCCACCGGCAGCGGCAAGACCTACGCGTATGCGCTTCCGGTGCTCGACGCCCTGATCACCACGCCACCGCGCCGGCGCCGTGGTCAAGGGATCGATCCACGCGAGCGTCTGCGCGCGCTGGTGCTGGTGCCCACGCGTGAACTCGCCCAACAGGTCGCCAAGGACCTCCAACTGCTCGTGCGTGGCACGGTGCTTCGGGTGGCGTGCGTCTACGGCAAGAGCGCGATCGGTCCACAGAAGGAAGCCGTCGCGCAGGGCATCGATGTCCTCATCGGTACGCCCGGCCGCGTGCGCGAACTGCTTGACCTCGATGCCGTGACGCTGGCTTACCTCACGCACGCGATCATCGACGAAGGCGATCGCATGAGCGACATGGGCTTCCTGCCGCAGGTCACGCAGATCCTCGAGCGTGCACCCGGCGACCGCATCACCATGGCCTTCAGCGCCACGATGCCACGCACGCTGCGCGACACCGTGCTCGGCCTGCTCGGCACCGATCCGGTCGAGGTCGGTGTCGGTCGCCAGAACGCCCCGGCAACCGAGGTCGGCCACGATGCCTACCTCATCCAGGATGAGCACAAGGTGGCGATGCTGCTCTGGTGGCTCAAGCACGAGCGCCGCAACGGCGTCGCGGTCTTCTGCCGCACGCGCCGCCGTGTGGGCTGGGTCGAGGGTGCGCTGCGCCGCCACGGCGTTGCGGTGGCGATGCTGCACGGCGATCTTTCGCAGACGCGCCGCAACCAGGCGCTCGAGGCGTTCGCCTCGGGCTCGGCCAAGGTGCTCGTGGCGACCGACGTCGCTGCGCGTGGCTTGCACGTTCCGGCCATCAAGGCGGTCGTGAACTACGACGTGCCGATCATGCTCGAGGATTTCGTGCATCGCGTGGGCCGTGCTGGTCACGGTGGCGGCAAGGCGCAGAGCGTGACCTTCGTCGCGGGGCTCGACGCGGATCGATGGAAGCGCATCGGCGACTTCGCTGGCGTGGACATCCCGGCTCGCGCCGCCCCAGACCTCTCGGAGTTCGGTGTCGTGAACAAGGGGCGTCGAGCGACACCGGCGCCCACGGCACCGGCGCGAGCGGGCGGGTCGTCCAAGCCAACGCGCGAGGCACGTCGTCCGGCGGCAGCGCAGCGCACGAAGGATGCACCTGAACGGCCAGCCACCGAACCACGGGCTTCTGGCGAGCGCGTGGATCGACCCACCTGGGGCGGCAAGGGCCCGCGCGGTCCACAGAAGCCACGTCGCGCCGGCAAGGCTGATCGCCTGTCGCGCTTGGCCAGCAGCAAGAAGCTGCGCGGCCTGATGCGCAAGCAGCCCCTGACGCCTGACCAGAAGCCGGGTGGCGGCGTCCGTAAGCCCAAGGCGTGAGCACCCCATGGCGATGACCCGTCGGGCCAAGCTCATCGTGATCGCACTCATCGCGGCTGCCGGCGTCGCTGCGCAACCAACCATCCTTGGTTCACAGGTCGATCAGTGCAGGCCGACCTTCACCGATGCCATGGCTGCGCAAGGTCTCCTGTGGGTGGCCAATGGTGCGTCAAGTCCCGGTGTCGACTGGATCACCTTGGAAGCCGAGGACGCCGCGCCTGGTCAGGGCATCGACCCTGCTCTGCCGGCGTGGCTTGCGCTGCCCACGTTCCCGGAGTCCGCGCTCGAGCGCCGGGTCGGGACGATCGCCCTTGGCTGGCCGGTGCGCTGGTCGTTCTGCCAATGGGTCGCCACCGACACCGAGCACTTCTTCCCGCCGATGGCGGAGAACGAAGAACCATGCGCATCGCTTCGGCGCGCCATGCGTGAGTGGGGCAGCTCGGCTGATGGCGCGGCGGTCCAGTCGTGGACCAGCATCCTTGGCGTGCTCGTGTGCTGGCTCACCATCGCCGCGCCCATGGCGCTGGTGGTGCTGGCTCGGCGTCAATCCGACGGCAAGAGCGGCAACGCGGCGTAGACCACCACGAACACCAGCGCGGCCAAGAGTGCCATCACGCCCAGGATGTTGGCGGTGAGCCTGAGCACGCCAGGCAGGAAACGGTCCATCGATGGCGCCTTGACTGCGCGGTAGACGATCGCGATGCCGAAGCACAGGGGCACAATGAGCAGCCACCACAGCCGGCCGAGGTGCACCGGCTCGAGGAACGGGATCCAAGCCAGGCCCGTCATGATCCAGCCTCCTCGGTCCGCCGGCGTTGGAGCGTGTCCAGGACCAGCGATACGTTCAGGAGTCCGGCCAACGCGCTGAACAGGGTGCCGATTTCGTTGGAATAGGTGATGGACTTGAGCGTGCTGACCCGCGGTTGCGCACCACGGTCGATGAGCCGCGAGGGTGGGGTCTCGACCAGGCGACCGTAGTGGCCCGTCTTGATGAGCCTCGTGTTGCCCCAGTCGGCTGCGAAGGCGACCGGCCCGGCGCCGGCCTGCATGACGAACCAGAGTCCATCCTCGCGCCGATCGACCGAGTCGAGCCCGCCGATCATGAGACCCGAGACGAACAGTCCAAGGACCGCCGCCATGGCCCATGCTCCGCGGCGCCGGTGCCCAAGCCGAATGAGCCCATAGCCCGGAAGCAGCCAGCCCAAGGCTGCCTCGAACCAGTTCAGTCCATCCTCGTCAGGCAGGGTGCTCATGGGAGTGGCGCACTGTAGAGTGTAGGGAAGCGCACGGATCCTTCCGGCGCGGAGGACCACACCATGAGCGACTCGTACGACCCAGCCAAGCCCGAGCCCAGCTACGGCATGCAGGAGCGGCGCAGTGGCGAGGACCGCCGCGACGTCACGCCGGCATCACCGACCAACCTCGAGCGTCGCCGTGGTCCAGGCCGCCGACTCACCGACTTCATCCGCAGCGCCGAGGAAGGCGAGATGAGCCGCGAGCAGTACCTGTGGCTCATGGCCATCGATGCCTTCAAGCGGGTCAACGGCAAGCCCTTCCCGAGCTGGACCGACGTCCTCGAGGTGGCCCGCAAGCTCGGCTACCGCAAGACCATGCCGAGCGAGCTCAACCTCGGCGGTCGCTGCGAGGACTGGACCGAGCGCCCCGATGCCTCGAGCGGCGTGAACAAGGAAGCTCCCGCCGAGGAGTGATCGGCCAGGGCTCGGATGGACTGGAGATCGCAGGGAATCCGTGGACAAGGGCCGATGGCGGCCCGCCAGCCGGCACCACTGGATCGCAGGATCGTGACCGCCCGGATGGCGTCGGGCTGATCGGATCACGAGGCCCAGATCGCTTCAACCAGAACGCTTCGGCCAGATCACTTGGCGTAGTGATCGGCGTTGATCTGGATGTACTTCTTCCACTCTTCAGGCAGGTCATCCTGCGGGAAGATCGCCCGCACCGGGCACTCGTCCACGCACAACCCGCAGTCGATGCAGGTGCCCGGATCGATGTAGAGCTGCGTGGCTTGCGCGAACGAGCCCTCGGCCTTGGTGGGGTGAATGCAGTCGACGGGGCAGACCTCGACGCAGCTGGCGTCCTTGGTCGCGATGCACGGTTCGGCGATGACGTGTGGCATGGGCGTTGGCGTGGGGTGGGACGGACGGGCCGAAGTGTAGTGCGCCGCAAAAACACCGAGAGCCGGCTCGAGGCCGGCCCTTGGTGTATTGCTTGACCAACCGCCGAATTACTTCGACTTCTTGGCGGTCTTCTTCGCGGCCTTCTTAGCGGCCTTCTTAGCAGCCTTCTTCTTTGCCATGGTGATGGGCTCCATGTTGGCTACGCTTCGGGTCGGAGAGTCAGTCGAGGCGCGTAGCGTTACCTCGGTGACCGCACGTGTTGTACCGTTATCGACGGGAGTTGGAAAGGGGCTTGATCCAAAATTGCCGATTTTGGATCACCACGGGCCTTGACACGACTCACCCACGACGACGTCCACGATGCACACCACCACCACCATCGCCGTCGTCGGAGCATCGGGCCGCATGGGTCGCGCGGTGCTCGATGCAGCAAGGGATCCATCGTCGCCGTGCCGCGCGGTGCTCGAGGTCGATGCAAAAACCACTGATTCGCAAGCAGTTGCAGCGATCGACTGCGTGATCGACTTCAGCAGCTCGCGTGGCGCGATCCGCGCGGCGCACCTCGCGACGGATCATGGAGCGGCGTTGCTCTCGTGCACGACCGGGCTCGACGATGAGGCTCGCGGAGCAGTCCAGGAGGCAGCAAAAAAAATCTGCGTGATGGTCGCTCCAAACACCTCCTTGGGCGTTGCGGTGGCCCGTCGGCTCTGCCGCGACGCCGCTCGCTTGCTCGGCTCCGAGTACGCGGTCGACCTCATCGAGCACCATCACCACCGCAAGATCGATGCACCCTCCGGCACCGCACTGGCTCTCGCCGATGCGGTCCGTGACGGCTCCGGGATCCCACTGCCACCCTCGCGCATCCACAGCATCCGGTCAGGCGACACCATCGGTGCGCACTCCGTGCAGTTCGCCGGCCCCTTCGAGACGATCCGCATCGAGCATGATGCGGTGAGCCGCCAACTCTTCGCCGTCGGTGCGTTGCGCCTGGCACGTTGGCTCCATGGCCGTCCCGCGGGCCTCGTGACCGTGGATGACTGGCTCGACGACCGGCTTCGCCACCAGACAGGAACACCATGACGACCACGACGGCAACGTTCCGATCGACCCAACTGGCATGCGGTGCCTGGCTGCTCTCCGAGCGCATGCCATCGATGTCCAGCGTGAGCGTGGCCTGGCTCTCGCCGGTCGGCACGGCGGGCGATCCCGCCGGTGCAGCGGGCGAAGGTGAAAGCGCGATGTGCGCCGAACTCCTGCTGCGCGGCACCGAACACAGCACCAGCGAGGATCTGGCCCGGCGGCTGGATGTGCTTGGCGTGCAACGCAACGCCTCGGCCGCGGTGCACCATGTGAACCTGTCAGCCGTCACCACAGGCCCCAACGTGAGCGGCATGCTGGCGTGCCTGGCCGAAATGATCCGTTCGCCGCGGATGGATCCCGAGGGCGTCGAACAAGCGAAAGCCCTTGGCTTGCAGGCGATCGCCGCGGTCAGGGATGAACCGCAGCAGCTGTGCATGCAGCATCTGCAGCGGATCAGCATGCCGGAACCCTTCAACCGATCCGGCCTCGGCACGCCTGAGGGCATCCAGGCGCTCACGGCCGACGGACTGCGCGCGGCCTGGCATCGTCGATGCACCCCAAGCGGCACCTTGATCGGGATCGCCGGCGATGTGGACCACGATGCCGCCTGCGCCGTGCTCGATCAGGCGCTGGCTGGCTGGACCGGATCCTCGACCACGATGGTCCCGGGTGCGTCGCCGCGCTCGATGCGCCACCTTGAGGTCATGCCCACCGCGCAAACCCACATGGCGCTCTCGCTCGATGCCCCCAACGCCAGCGACGAGGATCGTCACGCCATGCGTCTCGCGGCGCGCGTGCTCGGCGGCGGGTCGAGCAGCCGTCTCTTCGATGAAGTGCGTGAGCGGCGAGCGCTGTGCTACAGCGTCGGCGGTTCGTATTCCGCGGGGCGGGACCTGGGCCGGGTCACGATCTATGCGGGGTCCCGGCCGGAGCGGGCCCAGGAAACGCTCGACTGCATCCTGCGCGAACTCGAGCGCCTCGAGCGCGGCATCGATGCCGACGAGCTCGAACGCGCGCGCATCGGCATCCTGAGCCGCCTGGTCATGAGCGAAGAGAGCACCTCGGCCCGCGCCATGGCGCTGGCGAGCGACTGGTTCACCTATGGGCGGCTGCGCACGCTCGATGAATTGACCGCGGACTTGCGTGGCGTCACCCTCGATCAGGTCAATGCCCTGCTGGTTCGTCGCTGCGGTACGTCGTGGCGCGAAGGGCTCTGCCGGGCGATTGTCGCGCCGACGGACCTGGCGTGAGGCACGGCTATACTCCCCCGACCATGTTCGAAGGACTTGCGCTCCAGCCCGGCACGCGCGTGCGCGTGATGCAGCAGATGCCCCAGGTCGCCCAGGTGTGGACCACCGCGGTCGAGGGTGTCGTGGTCCGCTGGCGCCAGGCCAAGACGGGCTCGTGGTTCGCGCATGCGCACCAGGATCGCCTCTGGCTCGATCGCCTCGAAGTGCGCAAGGATGACGGTGAACTCGTCACCCTGAACCTCGACCGCTACTCGGTCATCGACGCGGCCTGAGCCTGCTGCGTCCCGCGTTCTGGCGACCGTCCCGGCCGCCGTCGCAGCCACCGTCCCAGCCGCTGGGCTGGACCCACCCACCGACGTCCATCGACCCGCCCATCAGGGCTTCGGGGCCTCGTACTTGCGTCGGTACTTCTCGAGCATCCTCGTCTGGTGGTTCGACAGGTCGAGCTGCCGACCATCGATCCAGGCCGCCTCGACCGGCGTGCGCACGTCGAGCGGATCGCCACTGCACAGGATCATGCTTGCGCGCATGCCGGGCACGATCGAGCCGAGCTGGTCGCCGACGCCGGCGATCATGGCAGCGTCGCGGGTGATGGCCGCCACGGCTCGGTCATGCGGCAAGCCATGGGCGACCGCTGTCGCGGCATGGTGCGGCAGGTTGCGATCATTGCTCGGTTCATCACCGGTCGCGATTGAGAACCGGATGCCTGCCTCGGCCAGGCGTGCCGGCAGCGTGAACGGCGCGTCCCAGGCTTCGTGCGCCCACTGCGGCAGGCGATGCACGCCGACGATGATCACAGGCACGTCGTGGGCGCGAAGGAGATCCGCCTGGTCGAGCGCACCCGAGCCGCCCACGATGACGGGCTTGAAGCCCTCGGCCACGGCCCAGGTGACGGCGCTGGCGACCTGGCCTGCGCTGCTGGCCTCGAGATAGATCGGTGCTGCCCCAGCGAGCGCGGGCCGGAGCCGCTCGAACCGCAGGTCCTCGACCTGGGTCGAGCCTGCATCACGTGCCGCGACATAGGCCTTGGCGCGCGTGAAGAACTCACGCACCTCGCGCAGGTCACGACTGATGCGCTTCTCCTGGTCGTCAGGCGTCGACCGCGTCCACCACTGCACCGTGGGCTCGGTCGCGGGCCAGCGCACGATGACCCCGCTGTCCTTGCGCAGCACCAGGTCGTGGGTGTCCCAGCCATTGAGCCTGATCATGCTGGCCGTGCCGCTCACGCGGCCGCCTTGTGGGAAGACGAGCGCGCCGAGGATCCCGTTGGCACGGGCCACGGCCAAGAGGTCGCTGTCGGGATTCACGGCGACCCACGCCTCGACCTCGGGGTGGAACTGGCCGACTTCCGTGCGGTCATCGGTTGCACGGACCTGCTGCACCTCGATCAGGCCCATCGTGGTGGCGCTCGAGATGAAGCCGGGCCAAAGGTGACGACCCTGTCCATCGAAGGTCTGCACGTCGTCCAAAGGCGCCTGGGCGGCCGGAACGATGCGTTCGATGCGGCCATCCAATCCGATCACGACGGCAGCATCAGGCATGACCGTGAAGGCTGGATCCATCGTGTGGACGGTGACGTTGCGGATGCAGGTGAGCTGCGTGGGTGCGGGGCTGGGTGCCGTTGAATTCTGGGCCACCGCCGTCGAGCAGAGCGCTGCGGTTAGGATGAACGACTTCACTGGTCACCTCCACCGAAGATGGTCATGGCTGCACCGCAGCCGCATTCGCCCGAACGCACCGCGGCCGGATCCTGGCCGCGTCGGTACATCTCCCAGAACGCATCCTCGCGGGTGTCGAGCATGCGGGCGAGCAGCGTGGGCCCGCGTCGTCGGCCGCCTGCATCACCGTCGGGTTTCGTGGGTGGTCGGTCCATGCCACCCCGTTCGAACGCCGCCTCGAGCAACTGCGCTCGAAGCGCAGCGTCGTCGGCGCGGCGCTCACGATCGGCCACGCGGTCGAAGCGCTTCACACCCTCGATCCACGTCTGGTCACAGAGTGCGTAGCTCGACAGGGGATCGGTGGTCCAGACGACCAGGTCCGCATCCTTGCCGACCTCGAGGCTGCCGGTGCGGTGCCCGATGCCCAGCTGGATCGCTGGATTGATCGTCACGAACTTGAGGGCTTCGGCAGGTTCGAGCCCGCCGTACCGACAGGCCTTCGCGGCTTCCGTGTTCATCCGTCGCGCGAGCTCATCGCTGTCGGAGTTGAAGCTCGTGAGCACGCCCTGGCCCGCCATGACCGCACCGTTGTGCGGGACGGCGTCCATGACTTCCATCTTGTAGGCCCACCAGTCGCTGAAGCTGCTCGCCCCCGCGCCATGGCGCGCGATGCGATCGGCAACCTTGTAGCCCTCGAGGATGTGCTGCAGCGTGGCGACCTTGAAGCCGAGTTCATCCGCGAGGTCCAGCAGCATCACGATCTCGTCCTGCCGGTAGGAGTGGCAGTGCACCACACGCTCGCCTGCCAGGATCTCGCCGAGCACCGTGAGTTCGTCATCCACGTGCGGCGGCACGGTGCGCGCACGGGTGGACGCCGGCAGGGCGTTCCAGCGGGCCAAGGCCGCACGCTGCTCGGCCGCGGCGCGGAAGCGGTCGCGCATGTAGGCCTCCACACCCATGCGAGTGTCGGGATAGCGATCGCGTGGTCGCACCACGTTCTCGCCCAGCGCGAACTTGATGCCCGGCTTCGCGTCCGGGATCGGGAAGGCCGAGGCCGGCTCGCCCCACTTGAGCTTGACCACGCTGTTGCGGCCGCCGATCGGGTTGGCGCTGCCGTGGAGCTGGTTCGCAGCGGTCAGCCCGCCAGCGAGCTGTCGATGCCAGTTGATGTCGGTGGGATCGATGACATCGCCGATGCCCACTTCAGCCGTGCACGCCTGGGTCCACTCGTTGACTTCGCCCAGCACGCCGGTGTGGCTGTGGCAGTCGATCAGGCCAGGCGTGATGTGGCGCCCGGCACCGTCGATCTCCTTCGTGCCCGCAGGCACGCTGAGCGCGCGCCCGATGGCTGCAATCTTGCCGCCATCGATGAGCACGTCGCAGCCTTCGATGATGCCCGCGGAAGCGCTCGTCCAGACCGTGGCGTTGCGGAGGACCGTTCGCTCGATCGCACCAGGAACACGGTCGCCCTTGGCGGTTCGCTCAAAGCGCACACCCGCATCACCGAACGGCGCCGTCTTGAGCAGCGCCATCGCGGCAGGGAGCCGCGGATCCTTCTCGGCGTCCGCGTCGTCCTTTGTTGCTGCTGCGGTCTGCGCGGCCGGGTCGCCACCGGGCTCCTTGGCCGGAGTAGCCGGGCCATCACCGTCAGCGGCGGGAACCGTTGCATCGGCAACCATCGTCCACACCGTGCGTGCGCCCTGCGGCGTCACGCTTTCGATGCGGATGGCTCGGCCGTCGGCTTCACCGACCACGCGCACGCGCACCGCGGCATCGATCGTGCCGGCCGGTGCCACGAAGGCGATGGTGCGCTGGCCAAGGTCGACCTTGTCAGCCTTGGCGAAACTGAGCTTCGTGCCCGCCTCGGCTTCCTCGGCCGGTGGCTTCATCAGGCTGATCGTGCCCTTCGTGAGGTCGATCGAGCCACGCACTGATCGATCGCCCGAGGTCATCACGAAACCACCATCGATCGGCAGCATGGGTTGCGGCTTGACGATCGATTGGCGACCGGCGACCCAAACCCTTCGCACCTGTGCACCCTTCGCGGCCAGCGTGCCTTCCATGAGCACGACGTTGGCCATCGAGCCAGGCGCGATGCGACCATGCGTCGAGCCGAGTCCAAGCAGCGAGGCCGGCGTGGTCGTGAGCGCAGCGAGCGCGGCATCGGGCGAGAGCCCGTGCTCGACGGCCGTGCGCAGGCGTGCGTGCAGGTCGCCGCGATCCTTGAGTCGGTGCGTGGTCAGGGCCATCGTCACGCCACGTTCGGCCAGCAGCGCCGGATTCATGGGCGAGCACGCCCAGGTGCCCAGCTCGCGCAGCGAGATCTGGTCGGCACGACGTGGATTGGCAAGATCAGGAGCCTTCGCGAAGTCGAGCGGCACCACGAGCGGCAGCCGGGTGGCCACGACCGCATCCAGCTCGCGGAACTCAAGTCCGCTGGCGACGCACCACCCGATCCAACCCGCTTCATCCAGGAGACGCTTGGTGTGGAGCACGGCGTGCTCATCGCTGCACTCGACGACGAAGGGCAGTGCGCGGGCACCGGACTTGGGCAGGCACGGAGCCAGCGCCGTGAGCGCGGCGCTCGCGCGTGGCGGTTCCTGACCTGTTGGTTGCGCAGACCACGCGAGGGACGCCTGTCTGGACCACGCAGCATCGCGCATGACCTGGCGCACGAGCGCGATCGCACCCATGCGTGAGGCGGGATAGGCCACGGCGCGCGGACTGTCGAAGGGTGGTTCCTGGCCCTCGGGCGGCGTGAAGCGGTCGAAGGCGGCCACTTGGCCAAGGTCCTCACCGAGCCAGATCACATTCGTGTCTTCGGCAGCCAGCGTCAGCGCGGCACCACTGCCACGCAAGGCACCGGACGATGGCCACGCTGCAGCCACGCAGAAGCCAGCATCGCGAAGGCCATCGCGCGTCGATGCTGCGGGTAGCTGCGCATCGCGCACCCGGACCTGTGGCGTCACCCGTGGATTCCAGTGGGCATCGGCCTGTGATCCTGCGGCGCGCGCCTGCGCGGTCGTGTCGACCGGCAGATAAGGCTCGATGAAGCCCGCGTACGCCGTCAAGCCCGTGCAGTCATGCGACGTTGCACCAGCGGGGATCGGCGTCGAGGCAGCGGGACCGACCGCCACGATCCAGCCATCCTTCATGACGATCGTGGCGTCGTCGATCACCGTTCCGGGCTGCGTGACGACGGTGCAGTGCACGAGCGCGTCGTGGCGCACATCGCTCGGGCGCATGCCGTTGGGCGGCGCCACTTGCGCCATGGCGGTTGACGCGATCAGCCCAAGGACGCCGCAGGTCACGGAGATCATGGACCGCAGCATAGATCGATGAACAGCGCCCGCTCACGGGCGGCACTGTTCGGCTGACCATCGTTCCGTGACGGTCAGTGGCTTGTGGAGGCCGCGTTGGCGGCGATCAGTCCATCTCGTCGAGCATGCGCTCGATGGCCTTGTTCAGGACCACATCAGGGTCATACGAGCCCTGCTGGAGCTGTTCCTTGATCTTGGCGATCTTGGCCTGCCGCACATCGGGCATGGCACGGAGCTGATCGAGTCGGCGATCGTGCTCGGATGCAGCCTTCGGGTCCTGGTCAGCAGGAGAAGGCTCGCTGCAACATTCAGTGGCCAGACGCAGTCCGTGAGCCGCTCCAGTCGAGCCGCAGCAGGAGGACCGATCGGTGAAAGCAGGGGCCGCGCTCAGGGCCGAGGTGCCGTCGTTTCGCAAGTCAATCGACATGGCAAACTCCAGGTAGACGGGCCTTGAGTCCTTCCTCGGCACCGCCCAAGGTTGTCGGGGACATCCATGGTGGCTGCGGCTGGATCACACACAACAGGATGTGTGAGCCGCAAAAGAGGGTATCGACACACGGCCGCTTCATTCTTGAGGGATTCAACGCCACCAACGACGAATATCGCGCGAAATCCCGACACAATCCGCTTATGATCCTGCGCCGCGCGTGCATCGCCACCGCCGATCGACCAGCGGAGTGTTATGGCCAATAAAACCCTATTTTCGCCCCTCTGGTTGACCTTGCTCCTTGGGGTCAGCCCGATCCCTGGCTGCGGCGGACCAGAGTCCACCGAATCCAAGCCGGCCACCGCGGCCGAGTCGGGCAGCCTGCAGTGGGATGACGAGTTGCCCGAACCGGCCGCGCCCAAGGCCAAGCAGGGCGCGAGTGCCACCACGCGCCTTCCGCCCAAGCGGTTCGCGCCACCGCCTGGGGCCGACGCGTCCACCGCATCGACCGCCGACGGGCAAACCCAGACGGAGTCGCCCGTCCGACCCAACACCCGACCTGCACCGGCTGGCCAGCCCATCGACGAGGACCTGGCACCAACGCCGATGGTGCCCGACGCTCCACGGACTGCTCGTTCAAGCACGACGTCTGATCTTGACCCAGATGGTGACGGCGAGGCCTGGGGCATCGTGCTGCAGACCTTCTCGCAGGATGACCATGCAGCACGCGCGCAGTCGGCGCTGAAGTCGATCGGCTCACGATGGCCGCAGCTCGAGGGCGCCTACGTGCGCCAGGTGGGTGGTGGCAGCGCGGTGCTCATCGGCACCTTCTCTGGCCCGACCGATCCACGCGCCAAGCAGCAGCTCGACCAGGTCAAGCAGATCGTCGATGGCCGCGCGCGACCGTTTGCGCTCGCCATGCTCACGCGTTTTGAGACCGATCCCGGCGCCATGAGCCAGTTCGATCTCCGTCGGGCACGCGAGCGCTTCCCCAACCAGAATCCGCTCTACTCGGTGCAGGTCGCCGTGTGGAGCGATCTGGGCTCCGGCGAACTCTCGCTCGCCGAGGTCAAGCAGCGTGCCGAGAGCTATTGCAAGCAGCTGCGCACGCGCGGCATCGAGGCGTATGTCTTCCATGATGGTGGCACGAAGACCAGCAGCGTGTGCGTGGGCGTCTTCGGGAAGGATGCGTACGACCCACGGAGCACGCTCTACTCGGCCGAGGTCGAGGCCGTGCTTCGGCGCTTTCCCAAGCACCTGGTGAATGGCGAGCCCCTGATGCTGCCGTACGACAAGAGCGACCCGAGCAAGCTCCGCGCTCAGCCGCCCACGCTGGTCGAGGTTCCCAAGTGAGCAAGGCGCCGCGGCCAGGCAAGGCTGCACCCCGACGCCGCGCCGAGTCGACGCCGGAGCCTCCGCCACCCGGCGGCGACGGCGTGCTGTCGGCGCTCGCGCGCGTGGCGATCGATGATGGCCTGCTCGGCCAGGAGATCGCGCAACGTCGGCTCGCGCAGGCGCTCGGTTCGGGCCGGCCGCACCATGCGTGGATCGTGTCTGGACCGATGGGCGTGGGCAAGTGCACGCTCGCGGTGCGTTTCGCGGCGCTCCTCGTCGATCCTGAGTCGACGCCCGAGTGCCTGCGCTCGTTCGCGCCGCTGCGTGAATCCCGCAGCGCCGAGCTGTTGCGTCAGGGCACGCACCCCGATGTGCACCTGATCCGCAAGGAACTCGCCGCAACCAGTGCCGATCGCGAACTGCGCGACCGCAAGCAGCTCAACATCCCCATCGGCCTTCTGCGCGAGCAGATGATCGGCGGATCGTCGGGCGACGGTCACGTGCACGAATCGCGCGTGTCCCACTCGTCGGTGCTCGGTGCAGGGAAGGTCTTCATCATCGATGAAGCCGAGCTGCTCGACACCGATGGCCAGAACGCGCTGCTCAAGACCCTCGAGGAACCGCCGCCGCACACGACCATCCTCCTCGTGGCGTCGCACGAGGACCGGCTGCTGCCCACGATCCGCAGCCGCTGCCAGCGCGTGCCGTGCGGTCCGCTCGATCCCGCATCCATGCAGGCCTGGGTCGACCGTCGGCTTGACCCTGCGACCCCCGCACTCGACTGGGTCATCGGCTTCGCCGGCGGCAGCCCCGGGCTGGCCTTGGAGGCGATCGACCACGGCCTGCACGCCTGGAACGAGCAGCTGCAGGCGATCGTCCACGATCTTGAGCGTGGCGCGGTCGGTCCCGCCATGGCCGAGGCGATGTCGGAACTTGTCTCGACCTTCGCTGAGCGTGTCGTGAAGGCCAATCCCGACGCGAGCAAGGACGCAGCGAACCGCAAGGCCCTGGGGTTGCTCATGGCCGTGCTCGGGCGCATCGTGCAGGAGCGCTTGCTTGCGGCGTCGGGAGCCGGATCGACCGATCGCGTCGATGCCTTGGTGGCGTGCGTCGATGCACTCGTCGATGCCGAGCGATCGGTCTCGAGCAACGTCAACCAGAAGCTCGTGCTGGCCAACCTCATCGCACAGTGCGCGCCACTCCTGTCGCTGCGGGGCACATGAGCGGCCGATCATGAGCGGGCGCGCGAACGAGCACGATGGCGGGCGACGCGCCGATCGCGACGCCGAACGCATCACGCCCCATCTGGAAATCGAGCGAGCATGGCTGTTGCGTGGTGAGCCCGAGCTGCCCGCTGCGCGGTCAACGATCCGGATCGAGCAGGGCTACCTGCTCGGCCCGGATGGCATGCGCCACGGTGCGCGCTTGCGCCGCGCCATCGATCCCGGCGGCAACGTCCACTGCACCATGACCCGCAAGTCGGGCACGGGCCTCGTGCGCCATGAAGAGGAGCACACGCTCGATGCATCGGCCTTCGAGGAACTCTGGCCACAGACGCTGGGGCGTCGTCTGAGCAAGGTCCGTCATGTCGTGGCGCATGGCTCGCTTTGCTGGGAAATCGATGGCTTCATCGGGTTTGACCTGTGGCTTGCCGAGGTGGAGCTGCCGAGCGTGGACACCCCGGTCGAGCCGCCGGCGTGGCTTGCGCCATGGATCCTGCGCGAGGTGACCGAGGATCCGCGGTTTCGAAACAGTGCGCTGGCCTTGCGCGGCGTGCCGCAGTAGGCAGGGGAGCGGTTATCCGTGTCCCTGCTCCCGCAATCGGTGACGCACCCGACGCGGGTGAGCCACTACCATTCCCGACCCACGGAGCACCCATGGCCACTTTCCGCTGCACCATCGTCACCCCATCCGACTCGCTGCTCGATGAGCAGGTCACCTACGCCACCTTCCAGGCCTGGGATGGCCAGAAGGGCGTGGCACCCGGGGCGAGCGCGTTCCTGGCCAAGCTCGGCACCGGTGCGGCGCGGCTCGATCTGGCGAGTGGCCAGTCGCGGTGGTTCGTCATCGATGGCGGCTTCGCGCAGATGCAGGGCGATGCCCTGACGCTGCTCGTCGATGGCGCCGAAGATGCAGGCACGATCGACGCAGGCAAGGCGCAAGCCGACTTGGTCGACGCCAATGCGCGCGCCAACGCCACCAACCCAGCGCCACTCACCCTTGAACAGCGTGAGCAGATCGAGCGTGCGCAGCGCCGCGCGGCGGTCCGTGTCGCTCTGGCCGGTCGAGGATCGTGAGCGAGCACGACACCGAGTCCACGGCGGCACGCGAGGTGCCGTGTGCCGACCTCCCGCTCTCGCAGCGCGTCGAGGCCGTGCTCCTTGCAGCCGACCGACCGATGGCCGATGGCCGCATCGCGGACGTGCTCGGTCTGGAGCTTGGCGCACCGCAGGTGCGTGCAGCGATCGATGAACTCAACGCAGGCTACGAGGCGACCGGTCGCACCTTCCGCATCGAACAGGTTGCCGGTGGCCGGCAGGTCATGACGATCTCGGCGCTCGGCCCCGTCGTGGCCCGGCTCCGGGGCGAACGGGCGCAGGCGCGCCTGACGCAGGCGGCCTTGGAAACGCTGGCGGTGGTGGCCTACCGGCAGCCCATCCTTCGTGCCGACATCGAGGCGATCCGTGGCGTGGCCTGTGGTGAAGTGCTGCGCAGCCTGATGGAACGTCGCATGGTCCGCATTGTGGGTCGCAGCGAGGAAATCGGTCGACCCATGCTCTACGGCACGACGGGCGAGTTCCTGCGCACCTTCGGCATCGCGTCGATCAGCGACCTGCCGCAGGCCAAGGACCTCAAGGCTCCCTGAGCGAATCCGTCCGGGCCTGCGAACAGCATGGATGGCGCCTTCGATGGATGCACGACCATCGCACAGCGTTGGTCCGCGAGCAGTCATCGAGCAGTCATCCCATCTTCGCGGAGCGAAGCTCGCATGCGGCGCAAAAACGAACCCGCGGCACTCGTGGGGAGCGCCGCGGGGTCGCGTGGGTAGATGTCACCGCTCCCTCCGCGGTGACAGGAAGAAAGAGTCTGTTAGCGGCGACGACGGCCGCCGAGGAGACCTGCTGCCCCGGCCAGCGCAACCGCGCCAGGCGCAGGCACCGAGACCGAGAAGGCTCCGCTGAAGCTGGATTCCATGCCCGCCGAGATCGAGAGGCGCAGGCGCATGCCGACACCACTCGTGACCGAGCCAGCCGAGCCGTTGAACGACTGCGGGGCGAAGCTCGCGAGCGAGAATGGATTGACGGTCTGGGTTGAAGTGATCACGCCACCGACCTGCGAACCGTTGACGAGGCCCGCCCAGACGGGCGCGCCCGAGACGGCACCGAGCGAACCCGGGCTGAACGAGAAGTTCACGCCCTGGCCACCGGCTGAGCCCGCATAGGTCGCGCCTGCACCCATCGAGCCGGCCATCAGCACGCTGAGGTCGAGCACGAGCGGCGTCGTGGCGTTGTTGTTCTTGATCGTGAAGCCGCCGGAGACGTAGGCCGTCTCGACGCCGTTGACCACCGAGTAGCTGGTGATCAGGTTGCTCCACTGCACGAGCATGCCGTTGCTGGCCCAGAAGCCCGTGTGGGCGAAGCGGCCGTCACCGAGATCGGTCGTGTTGTTGCTGTTGAGAGTCTGCGCAGCACCATTGGCCGAAAGGTTGATGGTGGCGGCGTTGGCCGAGATCGCGGCCGAGGCTGCGGACGAGGCCAGCAGCGTGGCGGCGATGGCGGTGGTGATCGTGTTCTGTCCCATGTCCTTCTTCCCTCCTGTTGTGCCCGGCCCACCGTGGTGCGCCGGTCTCCCTTGGATCCCCTGTCGGAACGGTCCCGGGTGGCCTACCTCTTCCACCCTGCCTTCCCGGATGCGCCGCATCGGCAGCGAACCCAGGAAGGACTTCGTGATCAATGTGATTCAGCGACGTCGACGTGAGCCGACGAGTCCCGCGGCACCCATGAGCGCGATCGTGCCAGGAGCCGGGACGACGTTGAACAGGCTCGAGAACGAGACGCTGTCACCGGCGCTGAGCGTGAAGCGGAACTGCAGGCCGATGGTCGTGTTGAGCGCCGGGCCCACGGTGGGGTCGAACGACTCAGGACCGACCTGCGACGATCCGAACGCCGCGCCGCTGTAGCTGTAGGCCGAACTGCCGAGCGAGCGGACGAGGTTGCCGTCGATGAAGGCTGAGTAGAAGCCGGCCGAGCCAGCCACACGGCCGATCGAAGCGGAACCGTTGCCGTCGGCATCGGTCAGCGTGCCAGCGAAGGCGCCGTTCATCAGGCTCTGCGCGAACTGCACCGTGCTGTCCAAGGTGAAGTTCACCGTGAACGTCTGGGTGGAGTTTGCCGTGTTGGTGATCGAGAACGTGCCGTTGATGAACGGATCGGGATCGATCAGGGCATCCCACTGGAGGTAGCCGGCGGAGACCGCCGCGAAGCCCCCGGTGTGATAGATGTTGTTGCCGAGGTAGGTCATCGAGCCCAGCGAGCTGGCTTGGCCGCTCATGGTCTCGTTGCCACCGGTGAACGTCACTTCGAACCCAGGTCCGAAGTTCAGGCTCGCGTGGGCAGCAGTGCTCAGGAGCACCGCGCCGACGGCGCCATACAGGCAAGTCTTGAACAGCATGACAACCCTCTCCCTCCGCGCCAAGTGGCGACGGACTCTCACAACCCAGACTGTTGGTCGTCGCGCAAGCGCGAGTCCCTCCGTGACGCATCCCTCCAGATGCGGCCGGAACATCTCCGGCATTCCATCCATACGATTCGGCGGGATGGCTGGAAGCACGAAGACGGAAGTTTTTGTGCGGTCTCCCGGTCGTCCAATATGAACGGCAGCTGGATCGCGCGGAACGGCTCAGCCGTCGACGGTCTCGCGACCCCGCAGCACGGCGGGAACGTGCTCCCGCTCCGGGGTCATCCAATCCCCGATGGCCGCCCTCATGGACTCGAACGTGGTGGCGGTCCGGACCGCCTCCTTCAGAGGCTTGATGTGGCCCATGGTCCGGCCGTACCAGGCGATGCCCTGGTTGAGCCGCTTGACCCCGTACCAGGGCTTGGCGAACCGTTCCATGAGGTCGATGTGGCGAAGGATCGCCCGGCACTTGTCATTGAAGGAGAGGTCTGTTCCCACGCAGCCCGTGGCCAGGAGCGCCGCCGCCCGCCGGAACATCCATGGGGTCCGCAGCGCAGCGCGGGCGATCATGACCCCCGCACATCCCGACCGATCGATGAGCGCCTTGGCATGTTCCGGTTCGACCACGTCGCCGTTGCCAATGATGGGGATCGACGGAACCGCCTCGACCACCCGGCCGATCGCATCCCAGTCGGCCTGTCCGCTGAAGAACTGCACCGTGTACCGCCCGTGCACCGTGACGGCGGCGATGCCAGCATCCGCCAGGCGGCGAGCGAGGTCTGGCGCCACCATGTGCTCGGGATCCCAGCCCAGTCGCATCTTGGCGGTCACCGGCACGCGACCGCCGCTGGCGCGCTCGACCGCCTTCACGATGCGCTCGGCCAGAAGCGCCGTTGCCGGGCAGTCACGCAGCAGCAGGCTTCCACCATTCTTCTTCGCGACCTTGTCCACGGGACAGCCCATGTTGATGTCGATGACCTGGGCGCCGTGCTCGATGGCCCAGAGCGCCGCCTCGGGCAGCGGATCATCGCCATTGCCGTACAGCTGCATGCCGCAGGGCCGGTCGAGTTCGTTGGTGGCGGCGAGTTCGAGCGATCGTTCCGAGCCACGCAGCAGGGCATGCGCGTTCAGGAGATCCGTGTAGGCGATGCCCACGCCGCCGAGCTCGCGGCAGAGGATGCGAAACGGCAGGTCGGTATAGCCCGCGATCGGGGCGAGCAGGAGGTTGCTCTGGAGTTCGACGGGTCCGATGCGGAGCACGAGGCCATGCTAGAGGGCGCAGGTCGGGGCCTTCGCCATGCGGTGGCCCGATCACCGTCGGTACCGCCCGTCGATATCGTGTCTGCATGCGCAAGGCATGGATCGTGTGGGCGGTCGTCGCCGTGGCAGCCATCGGTGGAGCGAGTGCGCAGGCGCCCGACCCGGTGCCTGTGCCCGGCGCGACCATGGGCAGCGTGAGTGTGCGCGTTGGCGAGCAGTCGCTCACCATGCCGTACCGGCTGATGGAACCGAGCGAGGCTGATCCGGGCGAGACGTTCCCGCTCGTGGTGTTCCTCCACGGTTCGGGCGAGCGTGGGACCGATGGCGATGCGGCGCTCAAGTACATCGGTCCGGCGCTCGCCACGCGCGAGATGCGCACGAAGCATCCGTGCTACGTGCTGGCCGTGCAGTGCCCGCGCGACCGGACGTGGGTCGAACCGGGGCCGCGCAGCATGAATCCCACGATGGCCGAACAGCCGAGCATGACCATCCGCGGCGTGATGGCAGCGATGGACCGGATCATCCAGGAGAAGGCCGTCGATCGGCATCGCATCTACCTGACCGGGCTCTCGCTCGGTGGGTACGGCGCGTGGGACCTTGCGATGCGAAGGCCCGACGTCTTTGCGGCGGTCGTACCCATTTGCGGAGGCGGTGATCCGGCGAAAGCGGCGCTGCTGAAGGACGTACCGATCCAGATGTGGCATGGCAGCCTCGACAGTTCGGTGCCGGTGGCGCGCAGCCGCGACATGGTCAAGGCGTTGAAGGACGCGGGGGCCAAAGTCGATTACCGCGAGATCAGGGATGGTGGCCACGAGGCGTGGGTGCCCGCCTACCTGCCCGACGCGGCGATCGCCTTCATGTTCAAGCAGGTGCGCGACGTGCCGCCGCAGGGATCCGGTCCCGACAGTGGTGTGAAGCAGCCCGGCACTCCGTGAGCGCCCGACACGTGCCCCGCATTGATGCCCGCGGGGCTCAACGCGACTGGAGCGTGACGCGGGTGCGCGACTGCTGATGGAGCACGTGCCAGAGGAACGTGCGCCCCGATGTGGGGTGATCCTGCTGCAGAAGCGCGTGCATGGCCTTTACATCGCTGCCGGCCCGGTGGGCGCTGCCGGGATCGATGCCGAAGTGCGCCAGGAGTGACTGCAGGCGACGGTTGGGTGCACCGATCGAGCGCCAGTCGAAGCCCCAGCAGCTGCAGCGCCACGGCAGGTGCAGGGTCCAGGACCAGAGTCGACCCATCATGGCACGATCGAAGGTGATGTTGTGGGCGACGATTGCGGCGCAAGGCTCAAGGAGTGCGCGGCAGGCCGGCTCGTCGAGTGAATGACCACGCACCGACTGCATGCTGATGCCGTGCACGGCCAGTGCGCCGGCGCTGATCGGCACGCGCGGTTCACGCAACCCCCGGTAGTGCCCATCGAGGCCCGTGAAGCGGCCGGACTCGGGATCGATGGTGATGACGGCGAACGCGAGTTCGATGACTTCATCGTGACGCGCGGCGCCGGTGGTTTCGGTATCCAGGAGAGCGATCTTCACGGTGGACAGGGTCCGATGCTAGGCTTGGTGCCCCGCAGCGCTGGCGACGATCGCCAAGCAGCCACGCCGAGGAAAGGACACGAGGTACGGATCATGAACAAGTGGTTCTATGCGAAGGATGGCCAGGCGATTGGGCCGCTCAGCACGCCGGAGATGCACGAGCTGATTGGCCAGGGTGTGTGCAGCCGAACCACGTTGGTCTGGACGCGTGGCATGCGGGACTGGCTGCCGGCGTGCATGGCTGCATGGATGTGGGAGGAACGTGCCGAGCGCCGTGACGTGACGAATGCGGGCGATGGTGCATCCAACGGCGCCCCTGAAGGCGGCGGCGTGGCGACCATGGTTTCGACCGATGAAGCGCCAGCGGTGCCGAGCGAGCCGCATGCCGAGGCGCGTACCAACGCGGGCGCGTCGACGCGGACGGCTGTGGACGGCACCCAAGGATCGACCTCAGAGTCGCCTGACGCCGGCGTGGTCGGCATGGTGCGCAAGCTCTTCGGGCTCGGCTGAACCGGTTCGTCGGGCGTGCGGTCGTTCGTGGGCGTGGGCGAGCGATCACGAGGTGCCCGGGCGTGGTCCAGCACACCTGGTGGAGCTGCTCATGCAGCCCCGGCCTGCGCGGCGACATCCAGCGATGCAGTGACCGGCCCAAGGGCGTTTGCGCTGGCATCGCAGCAGTAGATGCGCCCGCGTCGACGACCGGTGACTTCGCGCAGGATCCCCACGTTCATGCAGCGTTCGACGAGATCGTTGGCTGCCGCGAAGGTGATCCCCAAGGTTCGCTCGACCTGGCGGACCTCGGTGATCGGGGAACCCATCAGATGCTGGACCAGTTCCCGCGGATGTCGTGGTGCCCGCATGGCACCGGCACGCTCCAACAGATCCGTCCGTGCCTGGGCGAGGCAAGCGAGCTGGTGCATGGCGCGGTCGCATGCTCGCTCGACCGTTCGCCAGACGTGCGCACACCATGCCGGAACGGAGCCGTTCGCCGCGAGCTCGTGACGGCACTGCCGGTGGGACTCGGCATCGACCGAACCATGCAGGTCCAGCACGTTCGAGGTCATGCCCGCACTGCCGCAGAGCCAACCAGCGACCGCGGACCACGCCAGTTCGCTGTTGCCGTCAGGGAGGGGCGCCGTGGATTCGATCGCCCAGAGGAACCATGCTGCACCAACCAGTGCCCGATCGAGCGAACCCGGCATGTCCGACATCGTTCGATCAATCGAGGCGCCCAGCCTGAGCACGTCGCGCGGTGATGGGGCGAGGCACGGCGTGCCATCGACATCGCGAGGGAGTGCAGCGCTCGGGAGTTCCGTGGCGCGGGGCTTTCCGGCTTGCCGCTGCCCGGCCCAGAGTGATCGGTGCGCTTGGACGAGGCCACCCATGCTGGGGCGGCTCACACCGTGGATCGGTGCGGCAGGGTGCCAGATGGTCCACCGCACCGACAGTTCCTGCAGCGGGTCAGCGCTTGGAACGACCGGGCTGATCCCGAGCGACCAGACCGCCGCGTGCTCGAGGCGAACGACATCCACCGACGGTGCGCACCGGAGGGCGCGGCTGCACCGGCCGAGGGCGCATGCCGCATCGACCAGCTCACGGGCAGATGCCCCCCACTCCGGCGCGCACCACAGGGTGAGGTCTGGGTCAAAGCGGCAGGCAGGGACCGGATAGCGCCTTCGGTCAGTGATGCGGCCGTGCATCACCTGATGATAGATAAAGTCGATAACACGAACAGGGCGATGATCGGGCTGATTCCCCCGATGGATGCCGTGGGTCCGTTAGACGGGACACGATCCCCACCGCGACAGGATGATCCCGAGGTCGGGCCCATCAACCACCCCCGACCCATCGAGGTCGGCCGAGGGATCGGGGAACTCCCACTTCACCAACAGGATGCCGAGGTCCGCGTTGTCGACGATCTGGTCGCCGTTGAGGTCACCTTGGCAGGCTGAGCTGGTTGCATCGCACCCATTCACCGCGCCCGGGGTGTCATCCCCACCGACGATCGCATCGCTGCCGCGGACCCAACCGCCGCTGCGGCAGCGCATGATGTGCATGGCTTGGGCATCCTTCTCGGGACCCACGACCGTGGCGTAGCCGCACTCCGCACCGGCGGCCGGCGGGGTGGCACCCGTGCCGATCGTGACGGCATCGACGATGTCGATGAAGGCGCCTGGATCGAGCGTGCAGTCATCGTCGGCATCGAGATCCGCACCATTGCTGGCGGTGAGCCCACGCAGCAGCATGTGGGTGACGTTGTCGCCATTCTCGAAGTTGAGGTTCGTGACGAGGTCGGGCGTGGCTGCGGTCATGCTGGACTCGCCGATCAGGAGGTAGCCATCGGACGGGATGGTCTTGCCAGCGAGGTTCACGAACACCTCGATGACGCCGCTGCCCTGCGCGGCCGTGCCATCGCCGATCACGACGAACCAGAGACCATCGAGCGGTGCGCCCGGCGGGCCCTTGAGTTCGACGTACTCATCGTTGTCGGCACCTGGCTGATCAATGCGGATCTCATTGATGCAGATGGTGCCGTTGTCCTCGGCGGCGAGCGCGGTACGGATGCCCACGGCGGGAGTGAAAGCGAGAGCGCACACGGCAGCGCGAGTGAGCAGGATGAACGACGAGGGCAGCGACGGAAGCGGGTTGGACATGATGGATCCCCAGAGAGCGGTGTGCGAAGCATGCAGCGACGGGAGCGGCACGATGCGCACCAACCTACGACCCGATTCCCTCAGTTCCCGAAAGGCCGCACGAAGTTCGGTGCATGAAGTGGAAGAAATCTGCTCCCTTCGGCACATGCACCACGGGCCCGCGCTGCGTCGTCCGTGATGCGGTGCACGCGCGTGGACCACCACATGATGGTGCTGTACGTCGGTCGATCACCATGAACCGAAGAAGTTCGGTGGATGGCACTGCGCTATCGAAGGAGTTCCGCATCCTCGATGCGGTAGAGGCCCAGCACCAGGCCACCGATCGCGAACGGTTCGAGCACCAACCGACCGCGCAGCGTGCCGAAGCGGATCTGGTGCTGCAGCGAGAAGTCGATCGGCGTACGGGTCTTCACCAGTGCCGAGTCGTAGGGCGTAGGCGGCAGGCCGATGCAGCAACCATCCCAGCGGTTCAGCATGAGCACGAGTTCATCGGTCGATGGCGCAATGATCGCAGGTGCGTAATAGCCGCTCAGTTCGATCCATGTGCCGCCGAGCAGTTCGAGCGTTCGCGGCATGGCATCGAAGGTGCCATCGCCGCGCACATGACCACTGGCCTGGCCGAGCAGTTCCCAGGAGACGCGGAACGGTTGACGTTCGGTCCCGGCGCCGGGCGGCATGGTTGCCGCGGACGTCGCAACAGCGCTCACACCAGCCGTGGCGGGCACATCAGATGGCCTCGTCTCGGATCGTGCTGTGGGCGCAACCGCCGCGGTTCCTGCCGCGGAGCCTTGAACAGCCTGAAGCGGCGCAGAGTCGGTGGTTGCGCCATCAGGTCGATGGCCTGCTGGTTCGTTCGCACCCACGTCGTCCTTGCGCGCCTGGTCGAGCAGTTCCCACGGCGGAGCGTCGCACGATTCGGGCGCGGTCGTTCGCGGATCGCGTAGCGACCACACCGCTGCGACCAAGAGCAGCGCCAGCAGGGCCCACAGGACTCTCATGGACCGAAGACCTGGCGCAGGATCGCGTCCTTCACGCAGCGCATCGGGACCTGGGCATCCAATCGATCGTCATCGCAGAGCAGGATCGGTTCGAGACCGCGGGCCACGTTGCTGCGGCCATGCGATCCGCGCACGATCGACGGGTCGAGCGGAACCACATCGAGCAGGTTGCGCATGCCCAGCTTGCGCAGCGCAAGCTTGCCCGCCGTGCGCAGGCCCAACAGCGGTCGCGTGGGATCCATGAAGAGCTCGCAGGGGTCGTAGCCCGGCTTGCGGTGGATGTCGACGGTGCGCGCGAAGTCAGGCGCGTGCGCATCATCGAGCCACCAGGGATAGGCGAACCACGCATCCTGCTCGGCGATGCAGACGAGGTCGCCGCTGCGCGCATGACCGATCCCGAGTGCATCCTGGGCCGAACGATCGAGCACCGACTCCACGCCATCGACTCGCTCAAGCAGGTGTGCAACACGGCTGACGTCCCGTGCATGCCGCACGTACACGTGCGCGATCTGGTGGTCACAGACCGCGAAGGCGTCGCTCTGGCCCGCATCGAGGAGTTCCGTGCCGCGCTCGTCCCGCAGCGACAGAAGATCGGCGCCACGCAGTTCGCGATTGAGGCAGATCGCCCGGCTGACCGGCGCGATGCCGTATTCGCTGACCACCATGACGCGCACGCCACGTGCCGAGAAGAAACCATGCAGCACGTCGACGACACGGTCGATCTCACGGAGCTCCTGCTGCGCTTCGCGCGTGCCGGGACCATGCTTCTGCAGGACGTAGTCCAGATGCGGCAGATAGACCGTGTGCAGCGTCGGGGCGAAGCGTTCCTCGACCAACATCGCAGCGCGTGCGATCCAGTCGGTGCTCTGGATGCCGGCCTTGGGGCCCCAGAAGTTGAAGAGCGGAAAGCGGCCGAGCTCATGCTGCAGCGTGTCGCGCAGGCCGGCGGGATCGGTCCAGACATCGGGGATCTTCCGGCCATCGGCTGGGTACTGCGGCCGTGGCGTGACCGTGACGTCGGTCGAGCCGTGCATGGCGTACCACCAGAACGAGTTCGCGCTGGTGAAGCCGGCGTCGCGCGCACGGGCCTCGTCCCACACCCGTGGTGCCTGAACGAGCGCGGCGGACTGCTTCCAGAAGTGGACTTCGTTCAGTGACCTGTCGAACCAGCCGTTGCCCACGATCCCGTGTGCGGAAGGATCGACGCCCGTGAGCATGGTGACCTGGGCCGCGCAGGTCACGGCCGGCAGCGGGGCGACCATCGTGCGCACGCCGCCCATGCTCCGGGCAAGGTCGCGCAGCTTGGGCGCACCCGAACCGAGCAGCCCGGGCGAGAGGCCGACGACGTTGAGGACGGCCACGCGATGCATCAGGAACCCGCAACGCGGCGCTGCGCGGTACGCGTGATCCACCAGCAGCCGAGCGCGACGACGGAAAGGCCCGGCGCACCGAGCACGCTGAGCGTGCTCGCATCGAGCAGGCAGAACGCGGCGATCCATGCGGCCACGCCGCCGGCGATGCGCGTGGGGTGACTTCGCATGGCGCGCTCGGCATGCAGGCTCTTGACGAGGAAGATCCCGCCGCAGAAGAGGGCCATCGGCAGAGCGACGATCGTCATGACCTGCAGCATCCCGCGTGCGCCACCCGCCACGACAGGGCTGAACGCCCACGGCACGAGCACGGCAATCACGAGCAGCACGCGCACCCACACTCGCGGGGGTTGTGGTGCGGCCATGGCTGCATCGTCGGTCGACACTGCTTCATCACGCGCCAGGAGCGACACGGCGACCGTCGACGCGAAGGCCATGAGCCCGGGGAAGAGCACGAGCCCCCAGGCGCTGACCGACGAACCGTTGTACTGCATGCCCGACACGCTCATGACCGACAGCGTGGCGCACCAATAGGCCAGGGCACGGCAGAGACCCATCAGCACCACGCTGCCGCGCCACGACCGATGCGTGAGCGAGTACGCCACGATGGCGGCCACGAGCAGCAGGACGGCCTCGAAGCCCCAGGGCGTGCGCAGGTCCGCATGACGCCAGTGATCCAGCCAGTTCCAGAGGATCGCTCCCACGCCGACCACCGCCCAGGCTTCACCCAGCCACTGGATCGCATTGCGCTGGCCCTTCGAGAAGCTGCCGAAGGCAAGACCGACGGCAATCGCCGCAAGCCCCGGGATCGGGAACGATCCGCCACCGACGAGCCAGACGCCGGTCGAAACCAGCGTGGCGGCCAGCAGGATCGCCGGGCGCAGGCCGACGCGACCGCTGGGAAGCGGGCGGGCCGGTCGCTCGTGCGCATCGACGTCACGATCGAGGAGATCGTTGAGCACCATGCCGAAGAGGTAGAGCAAGCAGATGCCTGCGATGACACCCACATGTCGCGGCATCCAATCGACGAAACGCTCGATGGTCGCCTGTCCGGCGAGCAGGTGTGCAACCCAGAGCCCGACCAACGCGTTGGTCGCCACGGTCAGCACGTTGGAGATGCGCGTGAGCTCGAGCCATGCCCAGATGCCATGGCGTGGCAGCGGCGTGGCATGCGGTGCGGGTTCCGTAGCGATGGTGCGCGCGGGTTGCTCCTGCACGACCGTCTGATCGGCTCCGGTCTCGAGGCGACGGCTTGGCATGCCATGCAGGGCGATGACCGGCGCGCGGCCACTCGTATCACTGGGTTCGACGCGGCGGAAGGTCGGAGCTTCGGGGATCGAGGCGGGCTCAGGGACGACCGTGGATCCAGCAGCGTCCATGACCTCAACAAGGTCCGCATCTGGCGTCGACTCGGGGGTCGCCATCGGTTCCGCGGCCTTGATGGCATCGGCATGATCATCCTGCTCGCCAGGCTGCACCGATTCGGCGTCGACCTCGGTCACGGCATCCAGCGAGGCATCCACCACGGGCTCGATGGCAGATTCGTCGCCAAGGCCGGCGATGGGGGCCTCCACGATGTCGGCTGCGCTGCTCGCTGGTGTCTCGATTCCATCGTCACGATCAGCACGCGCAGCCGCAGCCGGTGCTGCGACCTCGATCAGAGTTTCGCTTGCGTCGAGCAACGACGTACGGTCGTCGTGGCTCGCTGTGGGTTCGAGCCCCAAAAGAGCTGGCCCAGCGTCTTCGGCTGACCCGGCGTCTTCGGTTGGCCCGGCGTCTTCGGTTGGCCCAGCGTCTTCGGTTGGAGCAGCGTCTTCACCTGGCGCAGCATCTTCCGTCGTTGGCGTGACGTCGATCTGGCTGATCGCCTCCGGCTTGGGCTCGACTGACTCCCAGGCATCGATGGTCTCGACCGCGCGTGGCGCCGTCAGCGATGGATCCTCATCGCCCCATGCCGCGAGCGTGTGGCCGGGCTGCGGAGCTGCAGGTTCGTGCATCTGCACTTCGGGCACGCTGTCCATCGAGGGTGGATCGATGCCTTCGAGGTCGGCCGCCACGATGTGGTCGAAGAGGCCGGGCTGCTCATCATCCTGCTTGCGTCGAGTGCGATCTCCGTTCGCCATGCCGGGAGCCTACCGCGCACGCAAGGCATCCCCGTGGTTCGTCCGGCATGCAGGGCGAGCGGCACGTCAGGTCACGAGCCCGCATTCTGCCATGCGGCTGCGTGCCCAGCGGAGTTCCTGCGCGATCCCATCGGCCAGCGAGGCCATGCGGTGGTCCATCGGCAAGGCTCCCCAGGCGTAGGTCTCGGCCTCGAAGTCGGTGATGCCGTCTTCGGGGCGGATGGCGGCAAGGCACGAGATGACATCGGCCTGCGTCGTCCCAAGCACGCCACCCTGGCCGAGCCGATCGGCGAAGAGCGGCACATGGAAGTGCGTCCGCCACAGCCCGTCAGGAGCATGATCAAAGGCACGATCGAGGTCGGTGAAGAGATGGCGCTCGCCGGTGCCATCCAGCACGCACGTCTGGTGCAGGTAGACCGGCTCGTCGAAGTGCCGAAGGGCGCGGAACGCCCGATCGCTGGAGGGACACTCGATCGCGCTCGAGAGCTGCACCTTGCCCACGCGGATGCCTGCATCCCGGTACGCCTGCAGCACGCTCGCCTGGTCCTCGAACATGACGGCGGCGTGGCAGGTGTCGTGGCAGACGCGGATGTAGCGGCGCAGGTCCGGCTCGCCGGCCCGCTGGCGCAGGACCTGGTCGAAGAAGCCCGTCACGTCGCGCGAGGTGTCGAGCATGCAGCCCGGCTCGGGCTCAAGATCGAGATGGATGCACCGCCCCGTGCGTTCCTCAAGCCGCGCTGCGTGGCGCGCGAACTGCTCGAGCTGGGCGCTCGCCAGGCCGACGCTGCTGCCGCAGCCCTCCAGCGAGAAGGAGAGTCGCCAGCCCAGCGGCAGCGTGCTGATGCCCGCTTCCCGGCGGTCATCGTGGAGGAGGTCCACCAGGAGATCCGCAAGATCGATCGAGAAGAGCAGCCGGCGCGCGTTGGCCCAGTTGGGTTCGTAGACCGATTGCTTCACGCGCTTGGCGTGGAAGTCCCCGTAGGGAAAGCCGTTGATCGTGAAGACTCGCAGGCCACGCTCGTCCAGCCACGCACGAAGCCGTGCGGCTCCGTCATCCTGCTCCTTGAGTTCGAAGACCGCACGCGCGCTCAGCCAGAGCCCGATGTCGAGCCACGCGACGTCGAGCTCGCGCCGCACCGCCGTGGCGTGCCGATCGAGCTGCTCCTTGGCCTCGGTCAGCGTGGCTCCGGCGTGCACGTTCGTGCAGTAGCCCAGCGTGGCCTTCATCGGCTCGCCTCGACGAGCCGTTGCACGATGCCATCGCCCATCAGCCGATCCGGCGTGCGCTCGGGATGCCACTGCACGCCGATGGCGAAGGCCCGGCTCGGATCGCGGATCGCCTCGATCACGCCATCGTCGCTTCGACCGATGAGTTCATACGGACCCGCATCACCAAGGGCCTGGTGATGCCAACTCGCGACCGGCCCGTTGCCGAGCTCGCTGGTGACCTCATGGATGCGGTCATGGCGGTGGCGCTCACCGTCGGCGATCTCGTCGTGCAGGTGCTGGATCAGGCGGCATCCACGATGCACGCCCATGAGTTGCATGCCCAGGCAGATGCCCAGGACCGGCACGTCGGGGTGCTCGTCGAGCCAGCGAAGCGTGGCGAATTCAGCCTCCTGGCGCTCAGGGAGCATGCACTCCGCCTTCGCGTGCAGGGGAATGCCCAGCGGCCGGGTGTCGATGTCGTCGCCACCGGTCATCATCACGCCATCGACGGCAGCGAGCATGCGCGCCCGTTCGCCAGCGATGCAGGGCAGGATGAGCGGAGTGCCACCGGCACGCAGCACGGCCTGCACGTACGTGTCGTTGAGGCGGTGGCGAAGCCGACCGCCATCGTCGACGAGATCAGCAGTGATTCCGATGACGGGCATGGACGGATGGTAGGGGCGCGCGGTATCACGCCACCATGCGCATCGCCTTCGCCACGTCGATCCTGCTGGCTCTTGGGGCTGCACGCATGCTCGAGCCCACGCCCGCCGAACTCTTGGCCCAGGAGGCGAAGGCCTTCCTCGAGGCGCTCGATCCAGCACAGCGCGCTCAGGCCTGCGTGGCGATCGATGCCCCGGCCCGCACGGCGTGGTCGTTCGTGCCGGGGGACCGGCCCGGCATCAGGCTCGATGCGTTGCAGCCGCAGCAGCGTGAGCGGGCGCTGTCGATGGCTCGACGTGCGTTGAGTGACCACGGCTGGAAGGTGGTGCGTGGCGTCTTCGCGCTCGAGGGCATGCTCGCTGCCGGGCAGCCCGATCGCTACAACCCGCTCTGGTACGACGTGCTCGTCTTCGGCGATCCGATGGTGCCGCCATGGGGGATGCGTCTGGAGGGTCATCACCTCTCGCTACAGGTCATGAGCGATGGTGCGCAGGTCACGGCGACGCCGATGTTCATCGGGGTCGCACCGTTCACCGTCAAGGGCGGCGAGCTCGATGGCTTCTCGCCCTTGGGTCGCGAGCGCGACCTTGCGTTCGTGCTCTGGGGCATGCTGTCACCCGAGCAACGCACGAAGGCGCGCCTGGGGACCGAGGCCCCGGCGGACGTTTTCGGCGTGCCCGGTGGCGAGGCGCGCCTGAAGGAGCGCGCGGGCCTTGAGGCCATGCACATGACCCGCGAGCAGCGCGATGTGCTCTGGTCGCTCGTGCGTGCGTTCGCCGCCAGGCTCGCGACCCCGTTCGAGAAGGCCGAGGTCGCGCGGTGGCGCGCCGCAAGCGTCGATGCGATGGTGTTCGCGTGGATGGGCGGCGATGAGCCCGGTCA
Organism: Planctomycetota bacterium; assembly: GCA_018970045.1. Taxonomy (GTDB): domain Bacteria; phylum Planctomycetota; class Phycisphaerae; order Phycisphaerales; family SM1A02; genus SYIB01. The sequence continues at coordinate 30,906 of JAGWXC010000004.1, forward strand.
GCGGCATTACTTCAGGATCGTGGGCGACGGATTTGCGATCGAGGTCGACTGCACCAGCGGCGTGGACCATGTGCATGCGGTCTGGCATGATCTGGGTCGCAACTTCGGCGATCCATTCCTCAAGCATGCGAAAGAGCATGCAGCAGGAACGGCGCACACGCACCCGTGATCACCTAGGTCGAGGCGGAGGTGTGCCGCAACGCTCGCGGTGGCGCGCTCGATCACGCCGCAGCCTCATCCGTGCGGGCGACGTCTCGTCGCACACGACGCGGTCACTGCCCCGGCTGTGCGCGCTGGCGGTTGGCCCATTCCGCACCGGCCTGTTCGACGTAGGCGATCAGGTCGATGATGTCATCCTTTGAGAAGGAATCGAGCAGATGCGCCGGCATCGGGCTGATGGCCGAAAGGGCCCGCGCACGGATCCGCGCCACCGGTACCTCCTGCCGCACCTTGCCGTAGGGGTCGACGGTCAGCGTGACGATGCCTTCACGCTCGCCGAGGATGCGCCCTGTGACGGTCGATCCATCATCGAGCGTGAGCGTGGTGAAGGCATACTGGTCGCTCACCACCTTGCTCGGCTCGAGGATCGCGGTGATGAAGTCGGCGCGCGAGAAGCGGCTGCCGGCGGCCGTGATGTCTGGCCCGATCGACTCGCCCGAGTCGGCGAACCGATGGCACTGCAGGCACATGCCGGCTTCGAGCACCCGTCGCCCGTTGCCGAGGTTGCGAGGCGTGGTCGCTTCGGCCAAGTGCGCGTAGAGCGCCTCGAGCTTCCACTCGGTGAGCGGCTTGCCGCCGCCGGTGGCGGCCGGCGCGCGCTCCTCGCGCATCGCCGCCCGCATGCGCTCGTAGGCCTCGCGCTCGTCTGCTGGGGTTCGCTCGTTCACCTGGCGCTCGATCGCATCGACGAAGCCCTGCAGGCTGAAGCCACCACGGAAGGCTCGTGCATCCTCGATCCAGAGGATGAGCGACCGGCGCTGGTCAGGCGTGAGGTCGCTGCGCAGGCGCAGCGGCATCGCGAAGGCCATGGCATCGGTGCCCTCGGTCGACTCCAGGAGTTCCACCGTCGTGGCGATGGCCTCGGGCGAGCCAAGGCCCACGAGCAGTTCGGCAAGCGACCGGTCGAGCGCCACATCGCCGGAGGAATAGAGCTTGCCCAGGGCCGTGATGACCGAGTCTGCCGCATTGGGTGCAGGCTGTACGGTCGACCACTCGCTCGCGTGCTCGCTGCACCATGACGTCCCGCCCAGCCGCGCGGTCGCGATCGTCGCCATGCGCGCCAAGCCTTGCCGGCATTCGACTTGGTTGCACAGTGGGAAGTCCGCCATGATCGCTGGCAGCATCGTCAGCAGGTGGCAGCGATCTTCGTTCGACCCCACGCGGGCGAGGGCGACCATGAGCTCCAGGCGCGCACGGAAGGTGATCGTGGCATCGCTCACGCGCGCACGCCAAGCATCGACCGGCAGGGCTTCGATCGCCAAGCGCGTCGTGAAGCGCGTGAAGCGGTCAGGCGAGCCGAGCAGCGGCAGCAGCGTGACCAGTCGTTCGTTGGTGGCCGTTGCATCGGGTGCGGGCCCCGAGAGCATGGGCTTGAGCGCGAGTCGCTCGGTGACGTGCGGCGGCGTCGGCGCCAGTTCCTCTTGGCCTTGCCACGGATCCTTCGCGGCAATCCGGTAGAGGCCGCTCTGGGTCCCACGGCCACCGGTTGCCACGTACATCGCGCCACCGGGACCGAACTCGATGTCGGTCACCGGCATCGGTCGACCCGTGGCAAAGGGCTCCCACCGTCCGCGCCAGGTCGTGCCATCACGAACCAGTTCGACGGCGAGGATGCGCCCGTAGGACCAGTCCGCGATGAAGAGCCGATCGCGCCAGGGCGCCGGGAACGAACTGTTGCGTGCAAAGGTCACGCCGACGGGGCTCGCAGGATCCGTGTCGACGACGGCAGGGAGCGTGTCGATCGCGGTCGGGTGCAGCTTGGCGCTGCCGGATCGCCAGCCGAAGTCGCCGCCCTCGACCAGGTGCAGCACGCGCGGGGCGCGGTACCACGGTGCACCGATGTCCCACTCCATGTCGCTGTCGTAGGTCATGGCCTCGCCATCGACGGTGAAGTCGATGTCGCAGGCGTTGCGCATGCCGCAGGCCACGATCTCGCAGCGCGAGCCATCGGTGGCGCATCGCACCAGCATGCCGCCGGGCGCCATGATGCCGTGCGCGTGGCCGCGAGGATCCCACTCGCGCTCCATGACGAGGTCCTCCGCCCAGTGGCGCACGGGCGAGTCCTTCGCCGCGCACTCCGGCACCGGCACATGGTTGCCCAGGATCGCCCAGATGCGGCCATCGGGTCCCTTGCGGATGCCGTGCACGCCGTGCTCGCCACCGCCACCCCAGGCGTAGAGCCGCTCATGCCGGTCATAGGTGCCGTCGCCGTCGGTGTCGGTCAGCTTCCACAATCCGCCGCCATCCTTGGGTTCGCGCGTGCTGTTGGCCCAGAGCACATTTGCATCAACGCAGAGTCCGTGCACATCACGCACCGGGACATCCAGCGGCGTGATCGTGGGCGGCGTGATGGACAGGTCGATGCGGTGCAGGCCTTCGTACTGCGAGCCGACGATCGCGCGCCCCTGCTCGTCGAAGCACATGGAGATCCATGATCCATGCCCCTCACCTGCGCTGGCGAGCAGCTCGATCGTGAACCCCTCGGGCACCGTGATCATGTCGGCCGGCGGAGCCTGGCCGCCACCGGCGATGGCAGGAGCGACCAGGAAGAGCGACGCCGTCAGGCCAATGGTGCGCATGCGGCCATGCTAGGCCGGAGGACGTCGTTCACGATGGGCGCGACCGTGACCAGCCGCCATCGTCAGGGCTTCGGGATCCTGTTCAGCGTGTACATCGTCAGGTCGTGCAGCAGTCGCTCGCCGTCGGCCGCACGCTTGAGGCCCGCAGCACGCAACTCATGCACGAAGGTGGGTCGCAGGCCCTCGATCGAGAGTTCGATCACGAGCCCGTCCTCACTCACGGCCTTCGGCGTGACGACCAGTTGCTTCGTCTCGATCTCGGGGCTGCCGTAGGGCTCGAAGTACCAGTAGGTGTAGCTCGACATCGACCAGGTCGTCGGGTCGAGCGCGCTCGCACGATCGACCGGCTGCGTGGTCGTGATGCGGAATCCTGATGGGGTCGCGCGCATCGACAGGATCTCGAAGGGAACCTCGCCCTTCCACGAGAGTCGCTGCAGGCCTTCGCTGCGCGAGCCCGCACTGGCCCAGCCACGGTTCGTCTCGCCGCAGAGGATCGTGCCGGGCGACTCAAGCGCGATGCGGATGATGCCGCAGTCGAATCCGTGGCGGAACGGGAAGACCGCCCCCTGCCACTGGCCGTCGACCTTCTCGAGGTCGATGCGGTTGATCGTGGCGGCGTACTGGTCGGGCACGAGGCACTGGCCTGCAAAGGGTCCGAACGAACCCTCGGGCAGCCACAGCGGATTGCCCGGGCTGCGACCGGCCTTGTCGAAGGGGAGCCAGACCGCGGGCAGTCGGTAGTTCGGCATGCGCTCTGCCGCCTGGCCCTGCGTGATGCGGTTGGGATGTTCGCCCTTGCTGCCGTCGGCGTTGGGAGCGGGCCACGTGACCAGAGACTCAGGCCGCGCGGTGTCATCGACGCCGAAGGGATGGCCGTGGTAGTCACCGCGCACGAGCTGGCTGAGCTTGCTCGTGGCGCACCACTCGCCCTGGTTGTCGGTGTAGAAGACATCGCCCCACGGCGCGACGCCGACGCCGCACGGGCTGCGCAGCCCGGCGCACTCGTAGCTGATCGATCCATCGGGCGCCACGCGCACGGCCCAGCCGCGCCAGCGCGGTCGGCCGAAGGGTTCCTCGCCGAAGCCGCGGTTCAGCGTGATCCACGCCGATCCATCGGGCGTGAAGGCAGGACCGAAGGCGTACTCGTGGTAGTTGCCGCTGATGTCCCAGCCATCCTGCACGGTCTCGAAGACATCGCCTCGACCATCGCCATCGGCGTCACGGAACCGCGTGAGCTCGCCGCGCTGCGTCATGTAGATCCACTGGTCATCGCCGGGCTTGCGGGCCAAACCCATCGGCTCAAGCAGGCCATCGGCGTAGAGCGTCCAGGCAGGCTTCGCGCCGGGCTGTTCGGTGACCAACCACAGTTCACCGCGACGCGTGCAGACGAGCGTTCGTCCGCCACCCATGGGCAGGATGCCGCTGACCTCGGGCACCACGGCTTGGGGCCACTCGATCGTGGAGATGGCGCTGTAGACCGCCTCGCGCTCGGCCTGCGAACGATTGATCGAGGTCTGGGTGGCGCGCGAGGCGTCGTCGCCCTGGGCATGCCCGGGCGCTGCAGCGACGAAGGCCATGGCCACGATCGCGAGTCGAGAGATCATCACCATGCGAGCTCCGTGCGCACGATGGCGCCGTAGGGGAATGAAGGATCATTTGAGGGCTGCAGCGGCACGCCCGCCACCAGTTCCGTTCGGCCATCGACGGTGCGCACGAAGGGCCGTGCACCGCTCACGAAGAGCACAGGGCCGCCGTCGATGCGCCAGCCTTCGCCATCGGCGACGATCGACGAACCTTCGGCGAGCCTGAGCGAGATCGCCTCGTCGGTCGTGCGGGCCTTGATGGTGAACGTGCGGTTGAGCCGTGCGCCACCAGTGAAGAGCACCGTGCCCACCGCTTCATCCACACGCAGGCCATCCCGGCCAATCGAGAAGGTCGGGTTGCCGCGAGCATCGCGCTGCATGCCGAGGAATCGCAGACCACTGAGCGACGTGCTCGGCCACGGTGCATCAGGAGAGGAGAGCACCGCGACCACCGGGCCGGTGGCCACGGTCACGACCGAGGATCCAGCGGGCATGCTCAACTGACCGGCTCGGCCTCGCCATGTGCCCTCTGCATTCATGAACTTGCCCTTCCACGCCTTGGCCAGGCGCAGCCCGCCGGCGTCGTACACGGCCGAGACACGCTCAGGGAAACCGATCGCGTGGCAGCGCGCACCGACGCCTTCCATGAAGGTGCCGAAGACGATCGTGCGTGCATCGGGCTCAAGGTCATACTCGCCTGGGGCAACC